>JAITUR010000062.1 GCA_031286205.1 Treponema sp. | reverse complement strand
GAAACCCCGGAACAATTTGCCGCTTCTTTGGAAACCGCAAAAAAACTTGGGCTGGATGCAGTTGTAATAATCGGCGGCGACGACTCCAATACCAATGCCGCCCTTTTGGCTGAATATTTCCTTGCAAATGGTTCTACAACCCAGGTAATCGGCTGCCCAAAAACCATCGACGGCGATCTAAAAAACGAACATATAGAAACTTCTTTCGGTTTTGACACCGCATGCAAAACTTATTCCGAGCTTATTGGGAATCTTTCCAGAGACGCAAACAGCGCAAAAAAATACTGGCATTTTATAAAATTTATGGGACGAGCCGCAAGCCACATCGCCCTGGAATGCGCTTTTCAGACCCAGCCCAATATCTGCCTAATCTCGGAAGAAATCGAAGCAAAAAATCTTTCGCTCGAGCAGGTAATAGATCAAATTTGTGTATCAATAATAAAACGCGCGGAAGCAGGCGACAATTTTGGAATTATATTGATACCCGAAGGGCTTGTAGAATTTATACCGGAAATTAAAAAATTAATAGAAGAGCTTAACGATACAATCGCAAAAGAAAACGAAAAGTTTGCCTTGCTTGTAAAATATGCGGATCAACTTGATTGGTTAAAAGACAGACTCTCCGCTTCCTCATTCAAATTAATTAATTCGCTTCCTGCCGACATTGGACAGCAATTTTTAATGGACAGAGACCCTCATGGCAATGTTCAGGTTTCCAGAATAGATACGGAAAAACTTCTCGCGGGTATGGTAGAAAAAAGACTTTCCGTATTAAAAAACGAAAATAAATATTCTGGCAAGTTTTCGTCTTATACACATTTCTTCGGCTACGAAGGCAGATGCGCGTTCCCCTCCAACTTTGATGCGGACTACTGCTACAGCCTTGGTTTTTCGGCATTTGTGCTTATTGCAAACGGGCTTACTGGTTATCTTTCCAGCGTAAAAAATTTAATTGCTCCGGCATCGCAGTGGGTCGCGGGAGGAGTGCCGCTTACAATGATGATGAATCTTGAACAGAGGCATGGTTCCAAAAAGCCCGTTATTAAAAAGGCACTTGTAGAACTTGACGGCAAACCGTTTAAAACTTTTGCGGCAAATAGAGACGAATGGGCGGTAAAAACTTCTTATCTTTTCCCGGGAGCAATTCAATATTACGGACCGGGCGAAGTTTGCGATCAACCTACTGTAACCTTAAAACTGGAAAATGGTTAGAATATTATATGAGAAACTTTATAACCGTTCTTTTCTTATGCCTGTTTTTGCAAAATCTTTTTGCGCAGGGAATTCAAGATGAAAGAGCGGACGAAAATCCGCTGGAGCTTAAAAAAGTTGTTATTTTAACATCGGGGCTTGCCTACTATGAACATTCAGGCTCTATCAGCGGCAATGTTAATATTCCCCTGCTTTTTAAATACAACTCGGTAAACGATGCGCTTAAAACACTTGTAGTAAACGATCCTTCATCCGCAAATCCTGTTGTTAGATATCAACTGGAAAATTCATTTATAGAAACATCGCAAATTGCAATAAACACTTCAAGCGGAATAAGAATTTTTGATATTAACAGTATTCGTTCTATCAGATTTACAGATCCTGAAATCGAAAGGGAAGTAAAACGAGCGTTGGAATCTATAGATGAAACCGGCGCTGAATCCCGCCGGCTTATTTTAAATCTTCCGGGAACTAATCAAAGAAATGTATCTATAAGTTATGTAATTCCGTCTCCTGTCTGGAAAGTTTCCTACCGGTTAGATCTTGGACAACAAAGACCTTTATTTCAGGGCTGGGCAATTGTCGATAATGACAGTGATACCGATTGGAACAATATAACACTCTCTCTTGCAGCGGGTCGTCCTGTGTCGTTTATTCAAAATTTGTATCCGCCGTATTATGTCGCGCGCCCTGTTCTGCCCTTAAGCATTGCAGGAGCAGCAGTGGCACAGGCTCATGATCGAGGGTATGCCGTCCAAAACTTCAGAGGTTCTTCAGGACAAGATGAAGCTGTGTTATATTCAGTAATGGAAGAAATGGAGACGGCTCCTGCTGATGCATTACGAAGAAATAGTCTTTTAACAAGCGCAAGTACTAATGTTGCAGGCGGTGCTGTAGAAACTGCCACAGGGCAGGACGCGGGCGGTCAATTTGAATTTACAATTAAAACGCCTGTAACGCTAAACCGCCGCATGAGCGCAATGTTCCCGCTTGTGGAATCCAGAATCGAAGCGCGAAAAACACTTATTTACAATGGCAGGGGGCGTTATCCCCGTCTTGGAGCGGAAATAACCAACAATAGCGGCATGAAGCTGCCCGCAGGTCCCATTACGGTGTATGACGGCGGTATTTATGCGGGAGATGCATTAATAGAATTCTGGAACGAAAACGAAAAAAGATTAATTTCCTTTGGCGAAGACCTTACTGTCAGCGCATCAATGAACAGTACAAATACAACGGCAGTCAGCACGGTAACTGTCTCCGGCGGGGTTATGACAATTAACCGTACAATATCATTTAGTACTGCATATACTTTTATTAATTCCGATTCTTCCGCCAAAAACCTGGTTGTAGAAAAAGATAAAATTGCAAATGCTACTCTATCCTCTCCCAATTCTTCCGAAGAAACAACAACAGCGTATCGATTTACCGTAAATCTTCCCGGCAGCCGCGAAACCGTATTTACAGTTGTCGAGCAAAGACCTATGTCCGAAAGAATAACTCTCCTTTCTCAGCGCCCTGAATCGATATTAAGTTATTCTACAAATCAGGAAATTCCGCAGCGTGTCCGCACAGCTTTACAAAGAGCTGTCGAATTAAGACAGGCAGTTGATACCGCTAATAATAATATCAGAAATATAGAATCGGACAGAAACCGTCAAATTGCCGAACAGGACAGAATACGCCGTAACCTCGAAGCCGTAGGAAACCAAAGCGCTCAAGGTCAGGAATATCTTCGCCGTCTTACAGCATTGGATACAGAAATAGACGAACTAACCCGCAATTTGGAAAGAGCAAACACAAACGCAAGAACGGCGCAGACGGCTTACGAGAATTATTTAAACGGGCTTAATCTGTAGTCTTAATTCGTCAAGCTGTTTTTGATCTACTTCTGACGGGCAGTCGTCCATTGGGCTTATGCCAAATGAATTTTTGGGGAATGCAAGTACATCTTTAATCGAAGTAAGCCCCGCCATGATCATTACAAGCCGATCAAGACCCGGCGCGATTCCGCCATGCGGAGGAGCCCCGTACTTAAACGCCTCTGTTAAAAAGCCGAACTTTTTCTGCGCTTCTTCCGGATCTATTCCCGCAATCTTAAAGACTTTGTTTTGCATCTCGCTGTCGTGGATACGAATAGAGCCGGATGCCAATTCATAACCGTTTAACACAAGATCGTATAAATCGCCTTTTACAGAACCGGGATCGCTTTCCATTGTATTATGATATTGCTCCTGCGGCATGGAAAATAAATGATGCGCCGCATCCCATTTTTTTTCTTCTTCGTTGTATTCAAACATGGGGAAATCTATTATCCATACAAATTCAAATTTTGCAGGATCGCAAAGTCCCAAATCCTTGCCAAGTTTGGAACGAACCGCGCCCAATGCAATATTTGTAACTCTGCGGCTTTCGTCCGCCACAATAAAAATTGTATCTCCTTCCTTAGCTCCAAGTTCTTTTGTTATATCGCCGGCTTTATCCGCAAAAAATTTAGAAACACCGCCTTCCAGCGCCCCGCCGGAAGCTACCTTCATCCAGGCAAGCCCCTTTGCTTTGTAAATTTTCGCGTGGGCTTCCAGCTCTTCGATTTGTTTGCGGGAGTAATTTTCATTTACAACAACAGCTTTAACCGCGCCTTTTTTTTCCAATGCGCTTAAAAATGCCTGGAAATCGCTGCCTGCGGCAAAACTGCTAAAATCCTGCAGCTTCATGTCAAAGCGGAGATCGGGTTTATCGCTTCCATAAGTTTCCATTGCCTCTTCCCACGAAAGCCGCTTAAAGTTTTTGGGAAGCTCGACATTTATAACTTTTTTAAATACATGGGACATAAGCCCCTCTGTCATGGACAGAATATCATCCCGCTCAACAAAAGACATTTCTATATCTATCTGGGTAAATTCAGGCTGTCTGTCACCCCGGGAATCTTCGTCGCGGTAACAGCGCGCAATCTGAAAATATTTGTCAAAGCCGGAAACCATTAAAATTTGTTTATACAATTGGGGCGACTGGGGAAGCGCGTAAAATTTTCCGGGGTACAGCCTGGACGGTACAAGAAAATCTCTTGCCCCTTCAGGGGTGGATTTTATAAATGTCGGAGTTTCGATTTCGTAAAAGCCGTTAGCTGTCATCCATTCCCGTACGGCAAACGCAGTTTCGCTCCTCATTTTAATACGGTTTTGCATATTGGCAGAACGAAGATCGATATACCGGTATTTAAGGCGCAGGTCTTCGTTTGCCTTGCTCTCTTCTTCTATCTGAAAAGGAAGCACTTCGCATTTGTTTAATATTTCGATCTCAGAAGCGATTACCTCGACTTCGCCTGTTTCCATATTGGCGTTAACCATATCGGCGGGGCGCGCCTGCACGATTCCCCCGGCGGCAATTACATATTCATTGCGAAGCTCGTCGCAAATTGCGGCAAGCTCTGTATTGCCTTCGGTATCGACAGTAATCTGGGTAATGCCATAACGATCCCGCAGGCTTATAAAAAATATCCCGCCATGATTCCGCTTGCGATGCACCCAGCCATTAAGTATTACTTTTTTACCTGCATCGTTTTTTCGTAATTCGCCGCAGGTTATGTTTCTTTTCATTGTTTTCATTGGTAAGATAACCATAGCCTGTTTGGGGGTTTTTTGCAATAGTATGATTATAATTAGTATAAATATCTGTATATAAAAAATACTAGCGCCCTGTTTTATTCGACAATACAATATTAAGTTAATTCCTTATACAGTATGGAATTAATGCTTTGTAATGCCGGTAACCGAATAAACAGGATGCTAGATTTGATAAATAACCGGAAGTTTACCGGCTTAAGATTTTTCCTCCGTTTCCTTCAGTTTTTTTTATTAAAATTTACCATTGTATTTTATTAATTTAACAGCTTTAGTTGGAGCAGCAGTTTTCATTTCAATTGTACTGTTGTTTTTATACCTTAAAGATCCCCAGATAAAGAGGAAATTAATTATGACTTTATGCTTTTATATTCTGCGTTAAAATATTAATCTTTTCCAAAAATTCGTTAAAAAACTTTCCCGACCAATCAAGCAAAACGGCACTTCCACACCACATATAGTAGAACCTTTTTTGGACTCGGGAATACTTTATTAAGTAATATTTTAATATCGTCCGTTGTACCAGCATATCGTTTTATGGCATATACCATGGGAGATATGCATCGTTTTAATGGCGTATCGCATACTAGTATACACCGTTTTAATGGTATATGATAATGTATGGACTCTATAGCAATATTATTCGCAGGAAACCTCTCCAAAGAAGCCTCTGTTCCGCTTTTTAACGGTAAAAACAGCATGGAGCTTGCCAGAGAACAGGCGCAAAAATTTCCGGGGGTAACTAAAACAGTTTTAATAGAAAAACAAGATACGCCTTGGACAAAACAAAGCCTCTTGGATAAAATAGCCGAGCTTCAGGCAGGTTATGATTTTGCATATTTTGCATTTGCCGACTGCCCATTTTTAGACCCCGTCCTTGCAGCCTCTCTTGCAGAAAGACACACCCGCTTTAAGGCAGAATATTCTTATGCAGACGGCTGGCCAGCAGGACTTGCACCGGAAATACTTGCCCCCGGAACCGCCGCAATACTTTCAAAAATTCTTGCTTCTATTAATAACGGCAACGGTAACGGTAATAACGATAATGACAATCTTATAGAAAGAGATTTTCTTTTTTCTGTTATTCAAAAAGACATTAACGCTTTTAATATAGAAGCAGAAATTTCCGGCGTAGACCTTAGAAACCATAGATTATCATTTTGCGCCGATTCTAAACGCAATTTATTGCTTCTAAATAATTTTATAAATGCAGCCGGCGGAAAACTACCCGATGCCGCCTGCGCGGAAAACATTATTCAAACCAAACCGGAAATTTTAAGAACACTCCCGGCATTTTATCCAATTCAGGTATACGGCGGCTGCCCTGTAAAATGCGCATTATGCCCCTACCCTGCAATTACAGACGCAACTTCCAGAAAAGATTATATGCCGGTCTCCGACTTCGAGAATCTGTTGGAAAAAATATCCGCTTTTTCGGGGGATGCTGTAATAGACCTTTCTCTTTGGGGGGAATTAAGCCTTCATCCGGAAAAATTAAAATTAATACAAGCCGTTACAAAAAACCCCGGTCTTTCTCTTGTTATAGAAACTTCCGGCATTGGGTGGAATATAAACGAACTGGAAAAATATTCCGGTTTAAGCAATCTTTCCTGGATTGTATCTATGGATACCGGTCTTGCAGAATCTGAATCTTGCGCAAAAAAACTTATAGAACTTTTCCCCAATAATTGTTATGTGCAAACAATACGAACAAAAGGATCAGAAGACGAAACAGAAAAGTTTTACCGCCAATGGAAAGACAGCAATGTTATTATTCAAAAGTACGACGATTTCTGCGGTAAACTGGAAAAAAAGCAGGCCAGCGACATATCGCCAATAATCCGCCAGCCTTGCTGGCACATAATGCGGGATATGCCAATTCTTATTAACGGTACTGTCCCTCTTTGCAAGTCTGATCTGGAAAACAATAGAACTCTGGGGAATGTTTTTAACGATTCGCTGGAAACCATTTGGAAAAATGGAGAACAGTATTACAACGAACACTGTAAAAAGAATTATTCGGGAATTTGCGGAAATTGCGATGAATACTATACCTACAATTTTTAACGAAAATATAATTCCTTATACGGCAGTAGGCGGCAAAGAACGCGTAGCTTCCACAGGCATTTCCGCCGTCGTATTAAACCGTCCGGGTTTTCCGCATAGATCTTTTTTTCAGGATATAGAAAAAACCGGGTTTGACCATGTAATTTCCATAGAGTCAGCTTCTCCGCATTACGACATAGAAGAACTTGCGGGGCGCTTTCCGTTTGTAAGATTTATCCTTCCGGAAAAAGAAATAAATCTTGGAGAACAAATAAACCTTGCCGCTTCAGAAATAGACAGCCCTCTTTTTTTTGTTTTTTACAGCGATATGAAAATAATAGCGGGCGGAAGCGCAAGACGAATGGCGGAAAGATTAAGTTTTACCGATAATAACGAAGATCAAAACGAAACAAAAACAGGGTTTAAAAGACTATGTACAGTTCCTGTAATTATCAATTCTAACTACGAACCCCTGCCAACTATTGTTTCTCCGGTTACAAAAAAACGCATAATGCGCACTACCTGTTTCGAACCGCAAAACGAAGGCGATTTCAGCCTTTATCCGTTTAACGGAATTGGAATTTACGATCGCGAAAGGTTTGTTAATATTGGCGGTTATGATTCCACAATAAATAATGTTTATTGGCAATTATTGGATTTTGGCTTTAGATCTTTTTTATGGGGAGAAGAAATCTCGTTAAGTCTTCAGCTAAAACTTTGTTATGACGCAGATATGCCAATAGAAGATTTTACTGTAGAAGAAAATTACAGAAGATTTAAACTAAAAAACCTTGCGCCTGTTTACAGATCAAATTACGCGCATCTGCCTTATTACAGATTTTTATCGTATTTTGCTAAATCCGGCGATGATATTTTTAATGCCTGGAAAGAATTCAAAGAAGGCAGAAGATGGGTAATAAAAAATAAGTATCGATGGAAAATCGACACTAAAGGCGTAATTAACCTTTGGGAACCCTCCAATAATGGTCATGGAGACTAAATTGACAGCAATAATTCTTCAGGCACGATTAGATTCCAAAAGACTTCCCAAAAAAGCGCTCCTTCCCCTTAACGGCAAACCAATAATTTTCCGGGTTATGGAAGCTCTTAATCATGTACCGGCAGATTTACGAATACTCGCCTGCCCCGAAGATTCCCTTGCCGCATTTTCTCCCATTGCCGAAGAAGCCGGTTATAAAATACACACCGGTCCCAAAGAAGATGTATTAGAGCGTTTTTGCCAGGTTATCCGCCGTTTTGGAATCGATCATGTAATCAGGGCAACCGGCGACAACCCCTTTGTTTTTGCGGATGCCGCCGCCGCAATTAATGACGAAGCTGTAGCTCTTAATGCCGATTACGCAGGTTTTTTAGAACTTCCCCTCGGCGCGGGAGTAGAAAGCGTATCCGCTGTCGCTTTGCAGCGTGCCGCCATGGAAGGCGCAACTGCTTACGACCGCGAGCATGTATGCCCTTTTTTGTACAACAATGCCGATCTATATAAACTTCACCGCCCCGCCGCGCCGGAAAAATGGCGCTTTCCTAAAATACGCCTTACGGTTGATACAAAAAAAGATTATAAAATGGCGCAGCTTCTCTATTCCAAACTAAGCAATCTTGGCGCAGAACAGTATCAAGGTTCTGTAATAATAAATAAATACCAAACACTCTTCGGAAAAAAAATTGGGAAATCATGTTAAATAGAATTTTAATTGTTCCCGCTTATGAGCCGGGAAGAGGCGGCGGACACCTTGTCCGTTGTACAAAACTTGTTAACGAATTACAAACACTGGGCAAAAAAGTTTTTTTATACGATAACCAAAAAAAACTACCGGACGAAAAATGCGATTTAATTATTTTAGATCGATTCCGAACATCTTATGACGAACTTAAACAATGGAAACAGCTTGCGCCCGTTATTGGTATCGACGAAGGCGGAACTTGCAGGGACAATTTCGATTTTTTAATTGATATTCTGCCTAATTTAGAAAAAATTAAACCAAATATAAATGATATTGGATTACTGCCTTTACCAAAAAATAATCCCGTACAAAAACGCAGAGATACCGGAGATACAAAAAAGAAAATTAAAATATTAATTAGTTTTGGCATGGAAGACAATGCGGGTCTTGGACATAAAGTTTTTAATACCCTAAATAAAAATAAGAATAAAAACGATTATGAAATTACTTTGTTAAATAAAGAAAACCTTATACCAAATCTTGCCGAGCATTTACACGAATTCGATCTTATATTTACACATTTTGGAATTACAGCATTCGAGGCGGTCTATGCAGGCACACCTGTCATTTTAATTAACCCTACAAAGTATCATAAAAAACTTTCCAAAAAAGCCGGCTTTACAACATTAAATAAACCGCCAAACTCCCTGTCTCTTCGTAAACTCAGTACGAATAAATTTAAAAAAATAGATTCAAAATCTCTTGCCGAATTAATCGCCGGATTTTTACCGCATATAAACCGTCTTTGCCCGGTCTGCGAAGCAGTCCAGCCGCCGCGAAGTTTAGCCCGTTTTCCCGACCGCACATACCGCCGTTGTATAAAATGCGGAATAATCTTTATGGATAGACTTACCCCTGCCCCTATCGAATATAAAAAAGAATATTTTTTCGAAAATTACATAAAACAATACGGAAAAACATATTTAGAAGATTTCCCAAGTTTAAAAACAACGGCAAAACGCCGCCTAAAAATTATAAAAAAAATAACCGGCAAAAACCCCGGCCGGCTGCCCCCGCAAAAAACATCCCCTTCCCTATTGGATATGGGCTGTGCCTACGGAGCATTCCTCGATGCCGCCAAAGAAGAAGGCTTCTCTCCATTTGGTATCGACCCATGCAAAGAAGCGGTAGAATATTTAACAAAAAACCTGGGCATTCAGGCAATACACAGTTTTTTTCCTGACACTCACCTTTACACATCGCTTAAAAATTTAAGAGACGGGCAAGATACCTTTTCGGCAATTACCCTCTGGTTTACAATCGAACATTTCCGGGACTGTATTCCTGCATTTGCTTTAATACGAAAGATGCTTTCCCCCGGCGGCATCTTAGCTTTTTCCACTCCCTCTTTTTCCGGTATTTCCGGGCAAAAAAAACTTCGCGAATTTTTAAAAAACAGCCCTGCCGATCATTTTACAATCTGGTCGCCAAAAACCTGTAAAAAAGCTCTGTCCCTTGCCGGATTTAAAGTTGCGAAAATCGTCAACTGCGGACATCATCCTAAACGCTTTCCCATACTTGGGCAAATTGCCAAGACAAAAAAAAACCCGCTATATTGGCCATTACTGGCAATTAGCAGGCTGTTTAACATGGGCGATACATTCGAAGTATATGCGGTTTTATCTTAACAGTTAATTTTAATCGATCTTATTATAAATAGCATCATTATTTATTGCAGAACCGTGTTTATCTTTAAGCCCGCCGGAAGTTATAATCTTAAGTTTATTGTTTTCAATTACATAAGTAACAGTATATTGATTACTCCCTTTTTTTACGGTAAAAGAAGAATCATTTACGGAAACAAGATCATAATCCTCGGTATCTCCAACATCATCGCCGTCAGCTTTAACCCATACTTCCGCAAATCTTGATGAACGATTATTAATAAACCTTAACATATTTCCCGAAGTATCATTACTTGTACTCCATTCGCCCATCGTAGTATTTACAGAAGTGCTTCCATAAACCAGAGTATCCGGCCAATAAATCGTATGATCCTCGTCCAGGGGGCATGCAGTTATAAAAAACAGTAGTAGCGCAGAAACGGCTATAAAAACACATATTTTTATTTTATTTTTCATGAACTTCTCCTTGTTATTATAATATATCATCAAATTTGATAATTTTCAATCACTTGTTACATCCTTGTTATACTGCCCAATTATCAATATTATTCAATATATGAAGAATGCAATCATTATCCTTGGTGCCGGGGTTATGCAGGGACCGGTAATCCAAATTGCCAAAGAATTGGGGTATCATGCTGTCGCTCTCGACGGCAGCACGGAAGCTCCAAATATAAACCTCGCGGATCAATTCGAAAAAATCGATCTAAAAGCTAAAGAAGAAATCGAATCCTTCGCCCGCTCTCTTCAGAATAAATTCGATACCATAGGAATTATGACTGCGGGGACTGATTTTTCTGCCAGTGTCGCATGGGTTGCGGAAAAGCTTGGTTTGCCGGGCATTCCCTACGAAACTGCCCTTAACGCTTCGGACAAAGGCAGAATGCGTGAATGTTTTAAAAAAGCCGCCCTTCCCTCCCCGGAGTTTATTACCGTCAAAAAAGAGGATTTGGACAAGCTGCACAGTATCTGCCCACCCTTTCCATTCGTAATTAAACCGGTAGACAATATGGGTAGCCGTGGATGCCGCCGTATTGATTCTTTGGAAGAGCTTAAAGAAGCTGCTGAAACCGCTATCGGATTTTCCCGTTCAGGCCGCGCGATTATCGAAGCCTTCATGGAAGGACCTGAGTTCTCTGTTGACGCAATTATTTATAAGGGCGAAATTACAATCTGCGGTCTTGCGGACAGGCATATCTTTTTTCCGCCCTATTTTATAGAAATGGGACACACCATGCCCACCGAAATTTCGCCTGATAATCAAACCGCGATACTCGACACTTTCCGTTCAGGGATACACGCTCTCGCTCTTGCGGACGGAAATAATATAGGAGCCGCAAAAGGCGATATAAAATTGACAGCTAACGACGGCGCGGTTAAAGCGATGATTGGCGAAATAGCCGCGCGGCTTTCCGGCGGATATATGTCGGGATGGACATATCCGTATGCTTCGGGCGTAGAACCAATCAGGGCAGCTATTTTAATGGCAATGGGTCAACAACCCAGGGGCCTTGCGCCCGTCAAAAACTGGACATGCGCCGAAAAAGCATTTATATCCATACCCGGCACTGTTAAGGAAATTATTGGTGTCGAACAAGCGCAAAACCAAGCCCATATAAACAACCTTTTCCTGCGTATAGAAAAAGGAGACAAGGTTGATTTTCCGCAGAACAATGTTACAAAATGCGGAAATATAATAGCAAGCGCCGAGGGTCGCGAAACAGCAATAAACGCAGCCGAAACCGCCGCTAAATCGATCCTGATACATCTGGATCCTTCCGATAAATCGACAGAAAAATTCCTTGCAGAAAAGCGCGGAGAGGAAAAACACCAATTCCCGCCTAATGCCTTCGATCTTACAAATGAGCAAAAGGAAACTTTATACGGTATGGCATCAATTTTAGAAATTAGCGGAGCTATACAGGAAAAACTTAATTTATTCCCCAAGGATTATATGGGCAGAACTATCGAAGAAAATCTTAAAGCTGTCCGACAGTTAGCCCCAAAAAGTACCGATAATATAGTATTGGGACGCTCTTTCTGGGAAGCCTTTATTAAAGGCGGGTATCAGGGGGCTGTTTACTATATTGAATCAATATTGGGAAAAAATGAAAAGGAAGCCTGCTCTTAAAAAAATACTTCTCCTGTGCCTCTTAGCCCCCGTTGCTTTCTCTCTGCACTCTCTTTCTCTGGACGAAACCCTTACACAAATAAATTCAATATCAAATACAAAAAATGTACAATTCCGCTGGGATCCCTTGTTTCGCAGCGGTATTATATCTTCCGGGGATCATTTTGGGGCTTTTACCGTAGCCGCCAAAGACGGCGAAACAGGTTATCTTCTTCTAAATAACCGCGAGCTTTTTAATGTCCCCCTGCCCTACAATTCCGGCGGCAGGCTCGATTTTCCCCAGGCATTTGTTGATACTCTAAAAGCCAGTTTTACAAGGCTCCATGAAAATGACGCATCCCGCTTTAGGGTATCAACCATAATAATAGATCCGGGTCATGGCGGAAGAGATCCGGGCGCGGTAGCCACTCACACAATTAACGGCAAAAGAACCCAGGTTTACGAAAAAGACATTGTCCTTAGCGTTGGGCTTGCCCTTCGCGACCGCCTGTACGAAGCCTACCCCGACAAGCGTATTTTAATGACAAGAGATACCGATGTTTTCCGCTCCCTGGAACAACGCTCCGATATGGCAAATGCCGTAGAAATAAAAGAAAACGAATCTGTCATTTTTATATCGATACATGCCAATGCAAGCGTTAACACCAATGCCCGGGGTTATGAAGTTTGGCATATAACATCCGGCCAGCGCCGCCAGCTTATTAACCCCACGGATAATAATTATTCCGCCGATATTAAGGCAATTTTGGAAAGAATGTTGGAAGAAGAATTTACCACCGAAAGCATCCTTTTGGCGGATCGTATTTTACAGGGTTTTGGACATTCATTCGGCTCCTCCCTGCCCTCACGAGGCAGAAAAGCCAATGATTGGTTTGTGGTCAGAAACAGCCGTATGCCGGCAATTCTTGTGGAACTTGGCTTTGTTTCCAACCGCCAGGATGCCGTCCTTATGACCAGTCCGGAAGGCTTGCAAAAACTAACCGATTCATTATACAATGGAGTAACAAATTTCATTGGAATATTTGAAAGATAATGATTAGATTAAACGATATTATTAACGCCTGTTCCGAATTTTTTTCCTCGAACATAAAACGGAGTATCTTCTTAATCGGTATTTTGGTCCTTGTAGCAATTATAGATTTTCTGTCTTTAGGGCTTGCAAGAAGGACCTTTGTGTTCTATACTATAAAAGAAGGGGTAATCAGGGTAGAAGACAGGATGATAAAACACTCCGGTTCAAGGGAGAATGATATCATCCGCTATACAGAAGAAGCGCTTTTAGGTCCTGCAGCTCAGGATTTAATGCCTCTCTTCCCCCGTGAAACAAGGCTTAAATCCCTCCTGTTCAGGGGAGGAATTGTTTATGTCGATTTTACATCAGATGCTGCCATGCCGCCCACAGAGGGGGGTATGACAAAAGACAATTTCCGTACCCTATATAAGGGGATTTTAAGGAACTTTTCATATGTAAAGGATGTCCGGTTCTTTATCGAGGGCCAGATTGCCTACAATGGGGTTCTTTTTTAAGCGAAAAGGGGGTAAATTTAGCCCTAAAAAGCCCTAAAAATTTGTTAAATTTTTAGGAAAAAAACAGGGATTTTTATGTTTTGCTGTTGACAAAACATTTTAAATTCAATAAAATTATATTGACAAAAAAATTAGAAAGAATTGTTTTTAAAAGGAGCTGTGCATGAAACGAATGCTCATTCTTGTCGTAATTACGATGTTAGCGGGTCCGCTGTTTGCAGAGGAAGGAGTCCTTATCGACTTCTCCATTCTTACTGCGGATATTGTTGTCAGGGTAAGTGAAGATGATACAAGCGATCGTCCCAACCAGAATCGCCACACTTTGATGGACTTTTCCCAGAATGCGGGCGGAAGCTACACTGCCGAACAAAGAAGGGTTATGAGAACCTCTCTTGCAATCGAACAGTGGACTGTCGATCTTGCTTCCTCTTCACAGACTGTCGAATCGATTGGTCTAAGCTATACCAGAGAAGCCCCATCTAAACAGCATGGTACTGTAATGGGTCTCAGGGTACGCTTCCCGACAGAACCCTTTAATTCCTGGGCAATTGTAAGACCGCCTTTCGAAATCCCCGCCTTTGAGCCTCAGGCTACAGTCAGGGACGACGGCACTATCGAGCCGGCAGAAGGCGATGACGGTATTACTTCTACAAGCCGTTTTGAATCTCAGGAAGAAGGTCAGCCTGCATATGGTGTTATTAAAAATGTAGGCACCATTAAATCCGTAGCAGTCAGAGTTTACGGTCTTAACTTCCCCCATGCTTTGTCAACAATCCTTATTGACAATCAGGGCAACCGTAAAAATGTTTTCATGGGTTACCTTGAATACGACGGCTGGGGAGAACTTATTTGGACTAACCCCCAATACATACAGGAAGTAAGAAACCGCGATGTAAGACTCTACCCTCTTTATCCGACCTCGACTCCGTTTATAAAGTTCGGCGGATTCCTTGTTCAGAGAGATGCTGCCAAAACAGGCGGTGATTTTATCACTTACTTCAAAGATGTAAGAATTATCTATGACTTGGCAGTTCTTGACACAGATCGCGATATCGACGATGAAGCACTTTGGGGAATTATCCAGACACGCGAAACTGCACGCAAAAACTATGAAATGACACGCTTTGGCCAGGCTCAGGTTCTTCGCTATCTTGAACAGCAAAAACAAGCCACAGAGCTTCCATTTGACCATCCTTCACGCAGAGATGAAGAACAGTAATATACTGTCAGTGTAATTACAAAGCTGCCTGAAAGTATCTTCGGGCAGCTTTTTTTTACTTAAAGATTTTAATAAGAGCCTTCCGGCACTTGAGATTAAGGAGAGCCTTTTTGGCTGCTTGATAAAATATTATGGAAGATACAAAAACGGACTTACATTCCTCCCCAAACAAAAACAGGTTATGGGATGAGTATGTCCAGTTTTCGGAAAAACGCTATCTTATTGTAAATGATATTAAAGAACAGGTAGAAATCCTTCTTGTTAAGCTTAACTCTAACCCGGTAGTTTCCGGCAGGATAAAAAACTTTGACAGCTATTTTTCCAAATACCTTCGTCTGTTAAAAAATGGGGACGAAAATCCCAAAATAACAGACCTTTTGGGTGTTCGTATTATCTGCCCTTTTATAGAAGATCTAAACGCTGCGGAAAAGATAATAAAAGAAAACTTTAAAGTTTTAGAAACAGAAAGAAAGGGGCATTATAACTTTAAAGAATTTGGATATGAATCTACGCATATTTTAATAGAAATTCCAAAAAACATTTTAGCGGAACGAGGAGACCCCGGCACAGATATTGCGGAAATCCAGGTACGAACCATTCTACAGGATGCCTGGGCGGAAGTTGAGCATGAGCTTGTTTACAAAGCCGAGTTCAGCCCCTTCGACGAACCTATGAGAAGGAAACTCGCAGCCGTTAACGCAAACCTTTCGCTGGCGGACATTATTTTTCAGGAAATCAGAAGCCATCAGCGAAAATACAGCAAAGAGCTGGAAAAAAGACGCAAAAGCTTTTTTCAGAAGATCGAGGAATCAACGGACGATCTTATTTTAGATTCTACCTGGCTGCCAAACATGGAGATGGAACAAGATATCGACACTTCTCACCTGCCCTACGATGATCTTGCAGGCAATTCTATTGACGATCTTCTTGTTAACGCGCTTACTGCCCATAACCAGAATAAGTTTAATGATGCTATAAGGCAATATTCCAAAATCCTGGAGTTAAAGCCCGATAACCGAATCTGCTCCATTATTTACAAACACAGGGGCATGGCGTATTTTGCCTGTTCAGAGTACAACGAGGCCATTGCGGACTTTACATCTTCCATGGAACTTGACAAGCAATCCTATAAATCCGCTTATTTTAGAGGGGTTGTACATTCTGTAATAAAAAAATATTCGGAAGCCCTAAACGATTACAACCTTTCTTTGGGAATATACCCGTATCAGCCGTTTTGTCTGTTCAGGCGCGCTCAGACTTACTACCATATTGGCGACTTCCCCCAGGCTCTTGCCGACTGCGAAAATTCGCTGTCCCTGGAACCGGGCAATAGTTCAGTCTCCAGATTTAAGGAGCTTCTTCTGGATAAACTAAAAATGTAGGTTGTTGTTTTTTTGCCAAAAACTAATTTACACAAATTAATTTTTTTGCTAATATAAATATAGGCCGAGTAGCTCAGTGGATAGAGCAATAGCCTTCTAAGCTATTGGTCGCAGGTTCGATTCCTGCTTCGGTCATACCCTGTTTTTCCAAAAACCCCCAAATTCAGTCAAATTTGCCCCTTTTTTACCCTTTTTTTCGTACTTTTTTATGAAAAAAAGTGTGAAATTTTGAACGATTTTTCTTTACAAAATGTTAAAAGTGGGTGTAAAATATATATACAGGTTGCTCGTATGAGTGCCTCATATTAATTTAGGGAGTGGAAAAACCTATGAAAAAAGAATTAAAAAAGTTTGCTATTATTCTGTTGTCATTTGCATTGGTAACAGGATTCGCACTGACAAGCTGTGACAGTGACCTGGAAATGGGAGATCTGGGACAACTGAACGAAGACTCAGGTTTTGGAGTAACACAGAATGTTACAACAACATCAAACAGAACTGGAACTACCAATGGCTGGGATTGGGAGTACTGGCAAAGTGACAGAGGTGTTTCTAATGGAACAATGACCGTTAATACTAACGGAACCTTTAGCGCATCCTGGAATGCTTCTAGTGGAACAAGAGGGAATTTCTTAGCAAGAGTTGGCAAAAGATTTAACAATCAAAGCCATACTCAAGTTGGACAAATAACTATTACTTATACAGCAAATAATTTTAACCCGGGTAATCGGAATAATTATCTTTCTGTATACGGTTGGGTTATGGGCAGCCCTTTAATCGAGTACTATATAGTAGAAAGCTGGGGCGATTTTAGACCCCCCGGAGGCTCAGCTGCAGGTACCTTTAACGGATACGATCTTTACAGAACAACTGTAAATGGTCCTCATGTTCAGGGAAGCGGCAATTTCACACAATATTGGGCTGTTAGACAATCAAAAAGAACAAGCGGTACAATTGATGTTACTGCAATCTTTAATGAATGGAATAGGCGTTGGGGCGGAATGAACAGTAACTTAAGAGAAGTTATGTTAAAACTTGAAGGCTGGGAAGCTCCAAGTAATGGTACATATAATGTTACTGCTTATACTCTTAGATATGGTAACACAACACTTGGCGGCAGCGGCACTACCACAACACCTCCTGCTAACAATAACCCGCCTTCCAACAACAATCCTCCGGCAAACCCGCCAGCTTCTGGCAGCGATACTCGCTTAACATTCAGCAACATGAACTTCCAAAGTAATCAGGGTGTTTCGTCTTACTCGGTAAGCAATGGTTCTCTTAATGTAAACTACGGCGGACAATTCAGAGAAGTAAGATACAATCTGCAAAACGCTGTTAACCTTGCCAACTGCTCGGCTATCGTAGTAAACGGAGCAAGCGCAAACGGACAGACAGCCATTAAGTTCTATAATTCCAGCGGTACAGAATTATTTGTAATGTGGAATAACAGAAGCTCCAGCGCGACTGACTGGACAAAAACTTTAAGCTCTGCTGAAAGAAACAACACAGTTGCAAGAATTGGCATTATGTCGCAGGATACTGGCAGCTACTCTGCTACCATTAACTCTGTTACATTCAGAGGTGCAGGTTCTTCTTCTGGCGGCGGCAACACAACTCCTCCAAGCAATAACAATCCTCCGCCCAATAACAACAGCGGATCGACCTTTACATTCAGCCAAATGAGTTTCCAGAGCAATCAGGGTGTTTCTTCTTACTCGGTAAGCAATGGTGCGCTTAATGTAAATTATGGCGGACAATTCAGAGAAGTAAGATACAACCTCCCCAGCGGCGTTAACCTTTCCAGCATTAATCAGATTGTTGTTAATGGAACAAGCGCAAATGGTCAGACTGCAATTAAGTTCTACAACTCCAGCGGCACTGAAGTATTTGTAATGTGGAACAACAGAAGCTCCAGCGCAACCAACTGGACAAAAACTTTAAGCTCTTCTGAAAAGAACAACACAATTACAAGAATCGGTATTATGTCACAGGATACCGGAAGCTACTCAGCGACCATCAACTCTGTATCATTCAGGTAGTCTAAAAGAAGACTAAAAAAGCCGGCGAAAGCCGGCTTTTTTTTTGCCATAGGCAAACTCTTATCAGATCGTTAACCGTATACTTCTCTCCTTACCCGTTAAATCTTACTTGCCGGGGTGGGATATGTGCCGTCAAAAACTCAGGGGGAATCCGCTTACGAGCCCCCTTCGTTTCACTCCGAGGTCTCTCCAGCGGTGAACCCCTGAAAATGTTTTTGCCAACCCAAATCCCGCCCCGGTAGAACTATGCGCTTAGTAAATAACGGATACGCATAAGTTAGCTTTGCGTTTCCTACTCTCAAGATATTGATACGTCGCATAACAAACGTTATGTGCAATTGGGGCTAAAGTTTAATTAAATTGTAAATGGATATAAATTTGCATTTTAATTTTAAATGATATTTTCTCATAAGAAACAGACGTAGTTACTATAAGGAACCTCTAAAAACTTATTCCCATTATGAAAAAACAAAAGAAACGCATTAAAACCTATAAACTTCACCGTTTTATTAAGTTTTCAATCACAATTTTAGGTATGCGTTTTAGTTTTTCGAGATTCCTTATATAAAATTTGAATTGATTAAATGCATGAATTAAGGTAATATATTAGTCATGGAGGAGAACATGCTTTTTTTTAATATATTATCACAAAACCCATGGATAACATTGGTTTCAATGGCACTTGCTTTGATAGGAATAATTTTAACTTTAATTCTTTACTTTAAGGGAAAAAGAAAAAAATCTATTAAATATTACTTTGAGGGAGATTCTTTATTCGAAGATTTTGTAGAAAAAATAAATGGTCTTAGTATACAATTTTCTGGAAAGCAGATAAAGACATTGACAGTAACAAAAATTGTATTTTGGAATAGTGGAACAGAAACAATAAATCGTGAAGATTTTCCTACTAATGATACATTTTATATTAAAATTGAAGATGAATATGAAATATTAGATGTTTCGATAATTCGTTATAATAACCATGCGAATAACATTGGAATTATTTTATCCGATGATGGAAAAAAAATCAGTATTGATTTTGAATATTTAGATACTGAAGATGGTTTTGTAATTCAAATATTCCATACTAGCACAAAATATTATAGTAAATTTAGTATAAATGGTTCACTTAAAGGTTTTGGTAAATTATCTGAAGGTGAAGTCACTAATAAAAGCACATTAAATTTAATATCTATTTTTATCTTTTTATTGTGCTTTTATGCAGTGTTTGGAATAACTATCTGGCTATTTTTTAATGTAAACATAAATAATATTTTAAGAGTTGTAACAATTTCATTATTAGGGTTAATGGTACTATCATTTATTTTTATGATAAAACGAACATTTAAAATTCCAAAGGAATTGCAAAAATATTTTAATTATAAATACAGAAAACGAAGATTTTACCAGTTAACCAAAATATATGATAAAGAAATATAGCTTAACATTTGATATGAAGTACGCCCCAACTGCACATAACAAACGGTATATGCTCAGCGCCTGTTCGGCGCTTCGGGTTCCGCAAAAACCCAGTCGGGCTTCGCCCTTTGTGGGTTTTTGCTCCACCACATTTTTACAGCCCTGC
>JAITUR010000058.1 GCA_031286205.1 Treponema sp. | reverse complement strand
ACGCTTCAGGCGCAGCAGGCTTCGAACCCGCGACCTGCGGTTTTGGAGACCGCCGCTCTACCAGCTGAGCTATACGCCTATTATGCTCACTTAATTTTTGTCTCTTTGTGAAGCGTATGCTTTCTGTCAAAGGGACAATATTTTTTAAACTCCAGTTTTTCCTGGAGATTGCGCCTGTTTTTGCTGGTTGTATAATTACGCCGTTTGCAGTCGCCGCATTGTAGAGCAATTAATTCCACCGCCGTCTTTTTTGCCTTTGCCATAATACCCACCTTGTAAATCTGCTGGAGTTTACAAACACCTTTGCAAACCCAGTTGGAGTTTTTCGAAGAAGAACTCCAAAACGAAAATGCAGAGCATTTTCGTTAGCCCTCAATCAGAATCGAACTGATGACCTCATCCTTACCATGGATGTGCTCTGCCAACTGAGCTATAAGGGCATACCTCTAAAGTCCGTTCATTATTAGAGGACAAACTGCCTGTACGAATTCACGCAGTTTAGTCAAAATACAAAAAAAACGCAACTTTGTCAATGGGTTTTGGGGAATTTATTCCATATTTCTGCGATTTTTCTTTCAGAAAAAGACCGCTTTTATAAAGTTGATCCAAAGTTAAAAAAAGCTAAAATAAGACTTTTGCTATTGACATTTAGTCCAGTATGGACTAAGATTGAAGTATGGAAGATAAAAAACTTTATGTGGGGGAATCAATGGTCTCTTATATGACTAAAACAGTCTCGATCCACGAAGCCAAAACCAACTTTTCCAAGCTGGTTAAAAGGGCGGAAGCCGGGGAAACAATCCACATTGGCGCTTACGGCAAGCCAACCGTGATACTTACAGCTGCTAATCAAAATAAAATTAATGCCGAACTGAGGGCAAAAGCTTTTGGCTGCATGAAGGGTAAAATTGTCTTTAATGAAGGCTGGGATGACCCAATGACAGAAGAAGAACTTGACGAATTTTACAATATGCGTATGCGTGGATCGGAAGACTTTGAAAGGAGGACATCAAAATAAATGACACATCTTCTTTTTGATACTAATGTTTTTCTCTGGTATTTCGAAGGCTCAAACCGGATAAATTCTATAAAAGAACTCGTTGCTTCCGAGGAAGTTCAGGTTTTTATCAGTGCAGTTTCATGGTGGGAAATTATCATAAAAACCAGAATAGGAAAACTAGATATTGACTATAATGCTATCCGCTGCTTTGCAAAAAACCATAACTTTTTAGAACTGCCGGTAACCGGCAATTTTGCCGATGCTTACCTTGAATTGCCGTATTTACACAGAGACCCTTTCGACCATATGCTGCTTGCCCAGGCAATAACCAGCCCAATGCGCCTTATTACAAGCGACGCTATCCTTGCAGAATATTCTTCTCTGGTAATGGTAATTTAAGATCAAATTTGACAATTCCTAACAGACTGGATATTATTGTTTAAGGAGTTATCATGTCCATACACATTGCCGCCAAAAACGGTGAAATAGCCGAAACCATCTTATTGCCGGGGGACCCCCTGCGAGCCAAGTTTATAGCCGAAAATTTCCTGGAAAATGCCGTTCAATATAACTCTATACGAAACATTCTAGGATATACAGGGACTTATAAAGGAAAGAAAGTTTCCGTTCAGGGGACAGGAATGGGAATTCCATCAATATCAATATATGTAAATGAGCTTTTTATGGAATATGGGGTAAAACGGGCAATCCGTATTGGGACGGCGGGCGCAATTAACCCCGAAGTTAAAATACGCGATATGGTGCTTGCCATGTCCGCCTGCACCGATTCGGGGGCAAACAGTATCCGTTTTGGGGGCAGGAGTTATGCCCCTACTGCAACTTTTTCGCTCTTAAAAACCGCATGGGAGACGGCAACCGCAAAAGGCTGGCAGCCAAAAGCCGGTCCTATTGTAACTTCCGATATGTTTTATACCGAAAACCCCGAAGAATGGAAATTGTGGTCCAAGTTTGGCTGTCTTGCCGTAGAAATGGAGTGCGCCGAGCTTTACACCCTTGCCGCCAAATTTGAGCGCGAAGCCCTGTGTATTTTGACAATTTCCGACAGCCTGATTACCGGCGAACAAACCACTGCCGAAGAACGGCAAACCACTTTTACAAGAATGATGGAAGTTGCGCTGGAAACGGCAATCAGTTAATCGCGCCAGGAGAACCTTATGAATGCAAAGCAGGCAATTCTCGAAAACAAAACCGCTCTTGGAATTGAGCTGGGTTCTACCAGAATAAAAGCAGTATTAATAGATGAAAATTTTACAACAATCGCCGCGGGCAGCCACGACTGGGAAAACCGCCTAGAAGACGGTATCTGGACATATCACCTTGATAATGTGTGGGCGGGTTTGCAGGATTGTTTTGCAAAATTGGCGGGTGATGTAAAAGCCCGTTATGATATACCGCTTACGACAGTTGGCTCGATGGGTATTTCCGCAATGATGCACGGTTATATGGCGTTTAACAAAAACAGCGAGCTTCTTGTTCCTTTCCGCACATGGCGCAATACCATGACAGAAAAAGCCGCTTCCATTCTTACAGAAAAATTTAACTTTAACATACCCCAAAGGTGGAGTATTGCCCATTTGTATCAGGCAATATTAAATAATGAA
>JAITUR010000070.1 GCA_031286205.1 Treponema sp. | reverse complement strand
CTTTCGCCTTCTTTTGGACTTCTAATTTGACCATAAACGGTGTCGCCTGTTTTTAAGCCAAAAAGCCGTATCTGGCTTGGGCTTATATAAATATCATCGGGACCGGGCAGGTATGAATTTTGGGGGCTTCGTAAAAAACCGTAACTGTCGGGAAGAATTTCCAAAGAGCCGTACGCATAAATAATTCCGCCTCTTTCTGTATGCGCTTTTAGAAGAGCAAAAACAATTTCCTGCTTTTTTAGAATCATCATATCGTCGTGAGTTATATTGTAGCAGGCTGCAAGATCGCGAAGATCTTTCATGTTAAGCCTTATAAGTTCGTTTATTGTAAGCCTTGGTTTGCCGTTATCCTGTTCTTGCCTGGGTACGGGTTTGCCGTAAAGATCCGGCATGGACGGTAATTTTGGCAAAGCCGGTAAAGGCTGCCCATTGCCGTTATTTTCGCCGGCCTGTGCCGATTCTTCGGAGTTTTCTATTTCTCCATTGGTTTGATCTTCATCGATCGGCTGGCTTGATTTTTTACTTCTTCGTACTACTGCTGCCATTATTTATCCCCTTTAAAAATAATTCTACTATATCCAATACCGCAATTGCGGCTTTTTTTCTTATTTCGTTTCTGGAACCATTAAAATGGTACTCCTTTACCAAAGGTTCTTTTCCTTTTGTTGCAGCCGCTATCCAAACTGTTCCTACCGGGGTAGAACTGCCGTCTCCGTTTGGACCTGCAAGGCCTGTACAACTTGCCGCAATGCTTGCATTACTTTTTTGAAGTGCGCCTTCCGCCATTGCTTTTGCCGTCTGAGCGCTTACAATGCCATATTGTAAAAGTGAATCATTTTTTATACCCAGCATGGAAACTTTTGCTTCCTGCGTATAACATACAAAGCTGCCCCACAACACAGATGATATTCCCGGTATTTCCGCTATTAATGATGACACAAGACCGCAAGTACATGATTCCGCCAACACCAATGTTAATGATTCCTTTTTTAATTTATCCGTTAAACCTCTAATTTTATCAGTATCTAGCATTTGTGCGCTGCAAATCTGCTTTTATTTCCTCTGTCGGTCTGTGAAAAATTTCTACATCTTTTTCTACATTTGTCATTTTACATTTACCTTCGAACAGTACGCCGTCCGCAATACGAAGTTTTGCTGCGCTGACATCGCCATATACTTTTGCACCGGTCATCATGTCAACTTTATCCATTGCATACACGGTTCCGGAAATATTGCCATAGACTGTAAGGGAGCTTACCGTTACGTGATCCGCATTTACTGTTGCATCTTTGTCTACAATAAGGTCTCCTTTGGCTTCGATAGTACCCCTGAAATTCCCCTGAATTTTTAAAGCTGAATCAAATTTTAAAATCCCTGTAAAACTTGTTGTTTTGCCAAGGACAACTACATTGGCTTTACTTTTTTTTATTTCTTTTTTTGCCATTTATAATTCCTGTTATTTTATTGTTATTCTGAATGATGTAAAAACTTGCGTATTTGGCTTTCCAGTACCGGAAGCCCAATTTCGTCCTTTTTTAGATTTTCCCATTCATTTATTGTTTTTTCTATCCTTGCATCAAGTACCGCTATCTGTTTACGGACGGAAATTATTTTTTCGCTTACCGGTTTTACAAGATTGGAAAGATCCTGCGGATTAGCATTTTCTCCGCTTGTTGTAGTATGGATTATTTCGATAGCTTTGTCAAGCTCGTCTATATGGCCGACAAAGGCACTCAGGTTTTCCTTTAAATCCTTGTTTAATTCTTCCGCCAGGTTTAGCCGTATTTCTCTTACAGCAATCTGGGCAAATAAGGCGCGGTTTCGTAATACCGCGTTAATGCGGGCAAGCACCTCGGTAAAATTAAAAGGTTTTGTAATATAATCGTCTACTCCCGCTTCAAACCCCGCAACCTTATCTTTTACATCGTCAAGGGCGGACAGCATAATTATAGAAATATCTTTATAGTTTGGATCGTTTTTTAATATTTTTGCGACTTCGCGGCCTGTCATTCCCGGCATTATATTGTCAAGAATAATTAAATCCGGATGAAATTTTTTGACTTTTTCTATGACATCCGTGCCATTGTCGCATTTTTCCACAACAAAGCCCAATTTGGACAGCATTACATCAAAGAATTGAAGATTGATTATTTCATCATCGGCTACTAGTATCTTCTTTTGGGTGTTCATTGCTTTATTTTACCCCATATAGCTTTGAAAATCAACAGAAAAAAAGCGGCAAATATAAAAATATAAGCAAGAAAATCGCCGTAAAGTGTGTAAATTGTGGTTTTTTTTGATATTGGGACGCTTACATTCAGCCAGGCTTCTGTAAAGGCAGGGGCTTCGGCTATTATCCTGCCCGCGGGGTCGATGGCGCAGGTTTGCCCGGAAACGGTGGAACGAACCAAAGACCGGGAATTTTCTACAGACCGGAACACCGCCATACTTAAGTGCTGGTTCTGGGAAGAAAGACTGTCCGCCCATGCATCATTTGTAAGATTGACAAGCACCTCTGCGCCTAGACGAACAAAGTCCCTGGAAAGGTATCCAAAGGTATCTTCGAAACAGATAGGGGCGGAAAAAGAAAAGCCATTATCCAGGTAAAACACCGTTTTTTCTTCTCCTTTTTCCCAAAAATATGTATCTGCTTTTAACAGGGCATTATAGATAAATGGTAGTTGTTTTCTGTAGGGAAAATGCTCGGTAAATGGAACAAGATGCAGTTTTCTGTATATTGCTGTATTTTTCCCGTTTAGATAGAGCATGGCGGCATTGTAATCTATACGGTGTCTTTCGTTTGCATTGGGATTTTTTGACGGATCCATTCGCCCATCATCGTTACCAATTAGGAAGGGGACATCTTGCGCGGCAAGGTAGTCCAAAAGTTCCTTAACTATCAGCCATGAATTTTGATCATCCCGATAGGTTGAATGCCAGTAAATTCTGGGAATAAACGCGGTTTCCGGCCATACAACAAGCTGCAGATTGGGGTTGGAAGCCAGAGCTTCGTTGGAAAGACGGGTTAAGGCAGCCAGGTCTTTACGGTATAGATCATATCTTTGCCATGATGCGGGAGCTCTTGCCGCCTTCCAAGGGTCAGTATTATGTTGAATAAGCGCAATTTCCGCTGTGGGGGAATTGGAATAATCTTTGTTTACCGCAAAACCAAAAATTAAACTGGCTGTTAATGCCGCCGCCCAAATTATTGCCGGAATTTTATTATCTTTTACCGCAGATAATACAGGCGATACAGATGATACAGAGAATTTTTCTGTAGCCGAAAATATTTTTGCAAGCCAAAACGAAGGGAATGTAACCAAGGCGGATACGCCCCATACTCCTGTAATGCCTGCAATTTGAATTAACGGAATAATTTGCCATTGCGAGTAACCCAAAACCCCGTATGAATATCCTAAAAATCCGCAGGTTCGCAGGTACTCATACGCAATCCAGATAGTCCATTGAATAATATAGCCGTGTTTTGGATATAATTTATCTGAAATTTTAAAAAGGAAAAAAACAACAGCCATGTAAAATGAGTACAGAAAATAAACAAATATTCCTGCCATAGGGTGAAAAGTGCCAAGCCAATAATTAAAAAGCGCGTAAGAGAGGCATCCGTAAATTACACCCCAGCCAATACAAACCGGCAAACTGTTTTTTTTAATTATTAAAAGAGCGGGGATAAGCGCAATCCATGCAAGAAATGGAAGCCCTTTGGTAAAAACAGGATTGGGAAAAGAACCTGCAAAAAGAAATGCCGCAAAAGTTATAAGACCAAGCTGAATAAGAATATTTCTTATCCAGCCGCTTTTTATTTTCATTTACCTACTTTTTCTTTTTATCGTCGTTAATGTTCCACACTGCCTGTTTAAGTTCGCGTCCTGCCCTGAATGCGACAGCGCCGTGAGCGCGGATAGAGATAGTTTCGCCCGTTCTTGGGTTGCGCGCTCTGGGACGGGCTTTGCGGACTTTTACTTCGAAACTTCCGAATCCGCGAAGTTCAATTACCTGACGGCGAAGAAGGGCAGCTTTCATCTCGTCGATAATTAAATCCATTACATTGCGGCTTTCGGTACGGTTCATGCCTGTTTTTTCGTATATAGCATCGATAATATCTTGTTTTGTAAATTTTTTTTCCGCCATGTTTTACCTTGCTGTCTTTAATGAATTAAAGTATTTTTGCATTCTGGATTTTTTGCGGGATGCCGCATTTTTGGAAATTATTCCTTTTCCTGCGGTAGAATCAAGCTTTTTGATCATTTCTTTTAAAGCTGATTCTGCTTCCGGGTCTTTTTTCTGAGCAAGGGTTATAAATTTTTTTACGCTTGTTCTAACCGCGCTCTTTGCCGATTTGTTGCGCAGGCGGCGTTCTTCGCTTTTGCGATGCCTTTTTTCTGCTGAATCTTTTTTCTTTGCCACTTATTAAACTCCTACCTAAAGTCTGATGGACGGCGTTCTGTTCGTTTGCATTTATCACATTCCGCCATATTTTTTACTTTACCGCTTTCAAAAAGGGTTTTCATTTTAACTTCTCCGCCGCAAGAGCACATAAATCTTTGAGTCGCGCTGGCAGTACGGCTGTTTTTACTTGCCTGTCCCATTTTTATTCTCCTTAAAATACTGGTATTTAACCAAGATACCGTATTTAATTATTATAGTCAATACCTTCTTCTTCTCCGGGCGGGAAAAGGTATAAATCCGGTAGTTTAAAAGTACGGTTTAATGCATACGATTGCGAATTATGGAATCTGCTTATCGATGTAATGCTGAAAAAGTGGCTTAATGGCTCGTAATCCGGAGATTTAACCTTTATTGTAAATTTAAATTCCCTGTTAATGTCAGGGGCTTCCGCGACTACCGGCTGAGGCCAAAAACTAAAAGCCCCCGGTGTACTGGAAATCATTATAAAGGGGTTTTGCCAGTTGGCATTCCTCATGGGGATAAGGTCGCCGTCCAAATAAAGCGATGCCTCTACACCGACTATCGGTTCGAAGCTGATTCCGTTAAAAATACGACCCGAAATGGTCGGAATATCAAATAGGGGGTGGTTTATTTTTGAAGGATTAATTTGAGTGCCGTCGTGGGGCGCTGTCGGGCGTTGATTATGGTTAACAAGCCTAAGCCCTTTATAGATTAGCGTTGTTATATCGGCTTCCATTTGCTGGCCTTTAATGCTTGTAGGATCGATTCTGTCAAAACCCCTGTTGGATACAATATAGTTAGGTTCTATTCTGTTAAGGGTATAGCAGATTGTATCAACCCTGCATTGATAGCACAAACAGAATTTGTCCGGATTATTGTTACTTTGAATTTCTTCAAAAATTTTCTTAACCGCGCTAGTAACTATAATTTCGCTGGCATTGTGAAAATCCATTCTAAAACCCCCTGTTTATCAGATTAATAAATATATCATATATTTGCCTGCTTGTCTTTAGGGTATCTTTATATTTTTGGTCTGTAAATATTCTTATAGTATAGAGTGTTTGGATAAAAGCGTTAACTGTCTCTGTTTTAAAGGCGCTGGAGCTTTCGCTAAAACCGCATTTTTCGTCGGTTACATAAAGACCGGTCTCGAAAGAGGCAGGTTCAGGTAAGTCGATAATTAATTCCTCTACTCCAAGCTCTTTTGCCATCTGTTCCTCCAGGCGGGTTCGAAGCTCGAAGTCCTTAATGGGTTTTAATTTATCTTGATCATAGGGAAATTCGGAAGCTGCGGTAAAAATTCGTCCTTCCCGGACAGATTGAGCAAGACCGGAGTCCTTTAGAAGGGCAAAAAGCGAGTGATCGTCATGATTATAAAGTTCCGCAGGGGAAATTTTACCGCTTTCCATGCCGTTTATAAGGGCTTTTTTTATCATTGCGGTAGCCGCCCTTACCTGTTTATGCCAATAAACCGTCCTATACATTAAATATTTAGAAAATAAGATTGATTCAACATTGGGAATTAGGCGGGAATCTATATCCGCGCCTCTTTCTTTGTGCGGTTGCAGTCTGGAAAGGATAAAATCGACATCCTGAGCGCCGTACGGAACTCCGCAATAACGGGCATCTCTGTTAAGATAGTCCAATTTGTCCGGGTCCAGAGCTCCCGAAAGGAGTTTCCGGTAAAAAAGCACTTCGGTATCATTGGCGGGCAAATCCTTGTCAACGATAGCTGCTGTAAGGTCAGGATCGGCTCCGGCAGCGCCCACCAGGCTTTTTATCGGTTCTTCTTTGATGATTTTTCCGGTAAGGGTTTCGTGATCTGTAAGCGAAAGGTCTTTTAGGGAGTGGGTATAGGGAAAATGTCCAAGATCGTGCAAAAGACAGGCAGCAAGGAAGGATTTTACCCCTTGGTACGAAAGCCAGCCGGAAGCTCCCTTTTCTGCAAGGTTATGAAGAAGCCGAAGCCCAAGATGATAAACCCCAATGGAGTGGCTTGCCCTTGTATGGGTTGCTCCCGGATATACATGGTAAACAGGTCCTAACTGTAAAATACGGGTTAATTTGTTAAATGGAGCCGATTCCGTTAAAAGAGCCATTTTTTCTGTCATATAAACATGACCCCACAAAACATCCCGTATGGGGTGGGTAAAACTTTCCAATAAAGCGTTTTCTGCCGTTTTGACCATTGTTCTACTATAGAATAAACCGATTTTTTTTACTAGAATATAAGTAGGGATATGCATAAATTGATTTGTACCTGCTTGTTTTTGTTGACAGCAGGATTTGCTTTAGCTCAGGAGACTCAAAATTACAGGGGTTCTATTCCAATAGATTTATTGCGTCCCAGCAAAGGAGAAGCCCCGCGTTATCCTGTCGATACAGTTATAGGTCCATTGGGGCAGGGTACCGCAAGCGATGCCGCATTTTCTTATGCTAACTGGGTAGCGGCAGGTCTTTTGTCCGGACGAATGAATCATCCTGCGTTGGAAGCAATTAATCCTGTTATTAGGGAAAATTATTTATCAACAATTGGAAGTGTAGAACCCAGGTCTTACAGGCTGGGAAGCGGAAGGCAGGAGCCGGATGAATCAACATCGTTTATTATTAGATTTATTGGAAAAGAAGAGGCAATAACTGCCGAAATGTATATAAGGCATGTTACAATACGGGTTCCGCAGGAAAAATTGCCGGAAGATGCAGCAGCCGGGGAAAATGATACGGAAGAAGAAACGGCTGCAGGAGAGCCTGCAGAAAAGCCTGCAGAAGAAATAGCTGAGGGAGAATCTGTAGAAGAAGAAAAAACTGAAAGCGTTCCCGCGCCTTCATCCGCAGTTGCAACCGCAACAGGCAACTGGATGCTGGAAGATTTGCTTTTGGACGAGGCAAAAACCCGTGAAGAAGAGCAAAGATCATCAATGTATCGTATGGATTATGTTCCTTACGAAAGGTTTTTTTAGGAGTAAATATGGCAACACCGGTAGGAAGAATAGAAAAAGAATTTCTCTTAAAAGCCATGTATGACGAACAACTGCCCGTTATGTATATAAAAGACAGGACGGAATATATTTTAAAGCTGTCTAGTCCTGCGGGCACAGGGGATTTAATTTTTAAACCCAACAAACCTTTGGAAAAATTCAAACCTCGTGCAAAATTAACGCTGTTGTTTAATTACAAAGGGCAGGTTATAGATTTTAATACAGAAGTTTTACTGCAAAAAGAAGCGCAAATATTCTGTGCATCGCCGGAAGCTATGTATAAAAATCTGGATAGAAATTATTTAAGGGTAGACACCCCGCAGGATGTTAAAGTTCTATTTACTTTTCGGGGCGACAGGTATAATCTTTCCTTTCCAAAAATTAACGAATACGAAAATATTGTAGAAGAAGATTTACTGCGTCACATGGATCCTAAAAACCTTTCCGGTTTAATTGCGCAAATTGCAACTTCGTTAAAAAACTTTGCAGATGGCTATAAGATAATTAACTTTAAAGATAAAAAACCGGAAAGCACGGAAGAATTAATAGTATCGGAAACAGGCAAAACTCTTTTTATACCGTCGACAGTCGGGTTTCTTCCCAAAACAGACCCATACCCAAAAAAACGAATTATTACGGAAGAAATTTTTAAAAGGTATCTGGAATCAACAGGTGTTGGATCGATGTTCCTAGACGAAAATATCCAGCGTTTTTTAAAAAATAAATGCGATGCCGGAGTTTATTCCGATGCATGGATTCCCATTTTGTTTCAGGAATATGTTATTGGTTATATTCATATCTGGATAGATAAACAGCAAAGACCGCCGTTTGATTTTAGCGTTTTGGATAATGTGTATCAGTATGCAAAGGTATTGGCTTTTGGGCTTAAGGAAAACGGCTACTTCGAACATGGAAGGGTTCACAACGAACCTTTCGAAGGCAGAGTTCTTGATATTTCCGCTTCCGGTTTATTGTTTGCATATCCTTTGGGGACAACTTTATTGTCTACGCTATTGGTAGATGCCGAATTAACTGTAACCATAGAAGCGCCAAACCGCACGATCAATGTTATTGGAAGGATTGTCCGCCGCTTTAAGGATAAAAACGCAGGTTACTTTGGCTGTCGCTTTATAAATATGGAACCCGAAGATACCCGCTTCCTGTTCGAACATCTGTATGGCAGGGGAATCGATGACAGCGAAAAAACCTTTTTAACGGGGCATGTGTAGGTATGGCAACTACAGACGAAAAAAAAGTAATTTATTCCATGTATAAGGTTTCCAAAAAACATGGAACCAAACAGGTATTAAAAGATATCAGCCTTTCCTATTTTTACGGGGCAAAAATCGGTGTAATCGGTCTTAATGGTTCCGGGAAATCATCTTTGTTAAAAATTCTTGCGGGCGTAGATACGGAATTTGCGGGAGAAACCCATGTTACACCGGGTTATAAGATTGGTTTTCTGGAGCAGGAACCGCAGTTGGAAGCGGGCAAAACCGTAAGGGAAATTGTTTCGGAAGGCGCTGCCGAGCTTGTCGCCCTGCT
>JAITUR010000060.1 GCA_031286205.1 Treponema sp. | reverse complement strand
CAATAACACCCCCGGCATTAAACACGGAACGCTTTACGGCGGATAAAAAGTTTTTTCTTATTTTACCTGCATCCTGCGGTTTTTCCCGATCTTCCCTGTGCAGCAGGTTAACATCTTTAATAGCAATAACCGCAGCACTTGACTGGGAAGTTTCTTTGGGGTGGGGTTTTCCTTCCAGTATTAATCTTTTAAGAATATTGGGCGGCACTGCAGCTCCATAAGATGTGCGGAATAAATCTGTTCTGAATTTTATATAAAAACACTTGCAGGAAAATATAACAAGAGTTCCCGTTATAGACGATACAAAAATAATTAAAGGATCAAGCCATACCAGGTAATAAATAAAGATACAGCCCATTACAAATGTAAAAATAAAACTTAACCCAAACCCGGAAAAAAGCCCCGGCAAAGGTTTTAGCCAAAAAACCGCAATTAGCGTAATTAAAACCGCTATAAACGACCAAAGTAAAACATAATTATTGGCAACAGGTTTAACATGGCTCTTTGTAATTAGAGCATTGGCAAGAAGAGCCGAATATTCCGTATTACCGGAAGGTCCCAATATACAAAATGCCGAGGATAATTCATTGTTTAATTTGGAATATGTCGCGGTAAAAACTTCGTATTCCTCTCGCAGATACACAAAAAATTGAGTTAAACCGTCGCGCATTCCGGCTAATGCAGCAAGCCCTTCGTCGCTTAAAGAAGTTTCGTCTTCTATTACTTCTTCGTAACCTCTGACAAGAAGCGCTTCCGCCTGCCCGCTTAAAAATTCGTCCAGGCTTATAAAATATTCGGCGCGCGCGTTTTTCCAAAATTGGATATTTTCCGCTGTCGGAGATTTTAACATATCTTCCCTTGCCATTAACGCATATTCGCCAAGAAACAAAGGCGAGCGTTCGGGTAAAGTTTTGGAAAATGCTCCGCGCACATCCGCCTCTTCCAATGCTTTTTTAATTGATCGTCCGGCTTCTTCGTATTCTCTAAAGAGCGAAATATCTATACCGCGAAAACTGCAATTCCACGGCGTTATAATATTTGCATTATCATCTAAACGAATATCTATTTCTTCGTCCTCGCCATCCGAGTATGTTTTTTTTAGCCACAAAATTTTACTTTTTTCTATTGTTTCTATCATGGAATACGCATAACGATCTTTTAGATAAGTATATACAGGATGTTCCTCGTAAGTATCCGTATTTACAGGCTGAACACGCCTTAACTTTCCGTCTTTGTCTGTTTTTTTTACATGGTCTGCTTCCATATAATTTCCAAATACAGCAATAGAAAGAAGGAAATCCTCGTCCCTGTCAATTAATGCAGCAAGCAGACGATCCTTGCCATGCTCTGTCAGCTCTACAAGTTTTTCTACATACTCTGGGGCGTTAATGGGAGAAACTGTCCCCATGCGAATAGCCTGAAAAAGATTCCGAATATTCGAACCTATAATATTATATTCGTCCATAAACCGTCTGCGGACTTCGGATTCTGTAACAGTTACAGGAGACGATAATGGCGATAAATTGCCGGTCATAACCAAAGCTTCCGCCTCCATCTCTGTTAAGGCAAGTAAAACCGTAAATAAATCGTTGTTTTCTATGTAATCTCCTGTATCTATAATTAATATTTCCCCGGATACAGGCGGAGGCTGGCGGAGGTTTAATAAAAAGTCGTAATGTTTACCCAGTTTTGGACCTGCCAGAATAAAATTTAATAAAAAAACGCTGCCTGCCGCAAAAGCAAGACCTATTAACAGTATTAATACTTGGTGTTTTAATTTTATTTTTACAGGCATATAGTAAATTCCAGCATAATTATATATTATATAATAAATCATGGAGGAAATTATGGCAAGAGCTTTTATGGATAATGAATTTTTACTGGAAAACGATACCGCTGTTAAATTATACAAGTCCGCAAAAGACGAACCTATTTATGATTATCACTGTCATTTATCGCCTGCGGAAATAGCCGAAAATACAACCATGAAGAATCTTGCCGATGCCTGGCTTGGCGGAGATCATTACAAGTGGCGGATGATGCGCGCAATGGGCATAGAAGAACGGTTTATTACGGGGAATGCCGGCGATTACGAAAAATTCCTTGCGTGGACAAGAACTGTAGAAAACCTGATTGGCAACCCGCTCTACCATTGGACGCATTTAGAGTTACAACGATATTTTGATATTCACGAACCTTTAACGGAAAAAAGCGCGCCTGCAATATGGGAAAAAGCAAACACCCTGTTAAAAACACTGCCGGTAAAAGATATCTTTAAAAAATTTAATATTTATGCTGTAGGAACAACCGATGATCCTATAGACACGCTTGAACACCACAAGGCAATTGCCGAAGGAAAAGCTCCTATCGGAAAAATCGATACAAAAGTTCTGCCTACATTTAGGCCGGACAAAGCTTTAGATTTATTCGATCCGGATTTTCCCGAATATATAGCCAAGCTTTCGGAGGCAAGCGGTTATAGAATAAAAAACACCGATGATCTTCTTATTGCCCTGAGAGATCGTTTGGATTATTTTATTAAACACGGATGTCTTTCCAGCGATCATGGGTTAAATTATGCTCCTTTTGCAATTTTACATCCTAAGAATATAGAAAAAGCTTTTAAAAATGCCCTTGCAGGAAAAATTGTTACCATCGAAGAAGCCGATGCCTATAAAACAGAGATGCTTTTTAATCTTGGAAGAATATACGCGGAAAAAAATATTGCTATGCAGCTTCATATGTCTGTTATCCGCAATATAAATACAAGAATGTATAAAAACATAGGAGCAAATACCGGTTTCGATGCCGTTAACGACAGGTCTTTAAGCGAAAAACTGGGGAATCTTTTGGCATTTATAGAAGGCGGAGACTCTGTATCGTATCTTCCAAAAACAATTTTATACTCGCTTAACCCAAAAGACTATTATCCTCTTGCGACAATTATGGGCGGTTTCCAGGACGAAGGCATACAGGGAAAAATACAGCTGGGTTCTGCGTGGTGGTTTTGCGATAACAGGGACGGCATGGAAGAACAAATGCGCGTTCTTGCCAATCTGGGAATGCTGCCTGTTTTTATTGGAATGTTAACAGACAGCCGAAGTTTTTTATCCTATTCACGCCACGAATACTTCCGCCGAATCTTATGTAATTTAATAGGCAAATGGGTGGAAAACGGAGAATATCCTTTAGACCTGCCTTTACTAGAGAAGATGGTTAAAGATATTTCTTTTGGAAACGCACTAAAATATTTTGGTTAGATAAAGATTTATAATTGAAATTCCCGAACAATTTAAAATTGTCCGGGAATATTATGCTTATTTGTGCTTATTTGTTATTTTTCTTTGAATAATTTTCCAGAAAGTTTACAAAGCCGGTAGAAATAAACAAAGTTGTATAAACCCCGGAAGTTAGTCCGACAATTAACGCAAGCGCAAAGTCTTTCATGGAACCTTTGGCAAAGATAAACAAGAATAATACCGCCAGCATAGTTGTTACTGTTGTAATTATTGTACGACCCAATACATTGGTAAGCGAAATATTTACTACATCGGTAAATGTATTATCCGGGTAAAGACGAAGGTTTTCTCTGACTCTGTCAAAAACAATAATTGTATTGTTAAGCGAATAACCAAGTATTGTAAGAACTGCCGCTATTATGATTGTGCTGAATTCCATTTGTGTCCAGACAACAAACGCCACAACAACTATGCCGTCAAGAGCAATTGCCAATACCGCCCCAAGAGCAAATTTCGGCTTAAATCTTATGGTTAAATAGATAAGAATAACCAGCAGAGTAAGAAGCAAAAGTTTTACAGATGTACTGGCGGTTAAAGCGGAAAATCGTTGATCCACAAAGTCTGAACGGAGAATTGCTATTTCGCCCTCTCCAAAGAAGGATTCCAAAGCCTGAGACAGTAACTCGGATGTTTGACTAACACCGTCTTTATCTTCCGAACGAATCATAAATTGGCGGTTCTGAATATCTCCGATACTTTGTACGGAAACACCGCTAATGCCTGCTAATGCAGTCCTGACTTCAGAAATATCGATAGGAAGGCTTGCCGGATCGTGGTAATGGATAACAATAAAAGAGTCGGTATTTAAAGATACACTACCCTGCACTAGCAGCCACTGAGAGCTTGCGCCTTCTCTTGATTTTACCGTAATATTAATGTCTTCCAGCTGATTTTTCATTGCATTGGCAAGAGAACCAATGGTGTTGTATTCGTTGTAAGAAAAAGGATATGTCTGGCTGTCTATATCGGAACCCGATACTACAACATACATACCGCTTCTATCCGACGAAAGAATTGCGCTTGTATTTACTCCGTTCCAGTTTATATTAAAAGCTGCAGGAGCAATTTGCACTTCCTGGATAAGACCGGATTTAAAATCGACACCAAGGGTAAATCCTTTTGTTACATAACCTGCAATGCCAAAAGCCACAACTAAACTGGAAATAATTGCTCCCGGAAGAAAAAATTTAGAAAATTTTATTGTATTCTTCATTAGTTTACCCCCTTTGTTTCGTTAATACGGATTCTCCAACTGATAGAAAGATTTTTGCTTTTTAAGACATCAGTTCCAAAATCAAAAATTAGCCTGGAAACAAAAAGCGATGTAAATACCGACGAAAATACACCGATAGAAAGACTTACAGCAAAACCTCTTATTGGACCTGAACCAAGGAAAGAAAGGAACAGTGCCGCTATAAAGGTTGTTATATTGGCATCCATAATTGCCCAAAACGCTTTATCGAAACCTATTTCTATAACTGCTTTCCGGGATTTACCAAGCCGCATTTCTTCTTTCATGCGTTCGAATATAATAACGCTGGAGTCTACCGCCATACCGATTGTAAGAATAAAACCGGCAATTGCAGGAAGCGTTAATGTAAAGTTAAGCGCGGAAAGAATACTGAACATAATGTAAAAATTTAATATCTGAGCAACAACCGCATTAATTCCTGCTGTTCTGTAAAATGCAAACATAAATACCAAGACTGCAATAACACCGCCTATTAGCGCATACAAGCCCTGCCTAATCGCATCTTCGCCCATAGACGCTCCAATGCTTTGCTGGGTAACAACTTCAAGCTCTACGGGCAAGGCGGCTGTTCTTAAAACAAGAGCCAGGTTTTCCGCTTCTTCGCTTCCAAAACCGGAAATAACTCCGGAATCGCGAAGACCAGCCTGAATGGTTGGATAAGCTCTTACTTTATCGTCCAGTACAATTGCCAAAGGTTTTCCTATGTTTGCGGAAGTAAGCGCATAGAATATTTCCGCGCTTTCGCTGGATAATTCGAAGCGAATTTCCGGCTTGCCGTCCAGATTATTGCGATGTACGGTTGCGTTTGCTATGTAGTTGCCGTCCAATCCAACTTCTCTTTTTACGGCAATAAATCTTAGGCTTCCGTCAGGATTTGATTCCTGTTCGTCCAGACCGTATTGATCTTTTTTAAAACATCCAAGGATCATGGTATCGGGAGGAATAATTTCCGGATTAATTAACCTTCTGTTTGCATCGAAGGTTTTGGTTGGGTTAATTCTGTAATATCTTTGGAAAATTTCGGTTGCTTCTTCGTCCACCATGTGGAATGCAAGAGAACCCTTACCCATAATAATATCGTTTATTCTTTCCGGATCTGCGGTTCCGGGAATTTCTACATAAATTTGATCCGTTCCCTGACGGCGAATAACAGGCTCTGTTAAACCGAATTGATCGATACGGCTGTTTAATACATCAAGGACGCGATTCATTGCGTCTACACGATCGTCATCGGTTAAAGATCTTCCAAGTCTTTCTTCTAAAGGAGCAAGATTTGCCTGGAGTACAATGCTTAAGCCGCCGGAAAGATCTAACCCAAGTTTTACCGCGTTTCTTTGCAAATCTTTTAATGCAAATACTTCGTTACGGTATCTGGATTCGATTATTTCGCGGACTTCGTTCATGCTTGTAAAAGCCCTGCTTATATCTCTTGCTGTCCAGACTTCCGGAATTGGTTTTTTTAAATTTTTGTACTGTTTTTTTGCAAGAGGAATTAAAAAATCAAGGTCTGGCGGAAGTTCTTCGTTATTAAGCCCTGCATCGACAAAGCGCTGGACATCCATCTGCGCTCTGGGTTTTAATCTTTCCGAGATACGCTGCCTGGATTCGAGCGCCACAGCTTGTTGATCTTTGGTGGTAAAAAAATACCAGCGGATCGACGGTAAAAGGAATAAAAAACAAACGCCTAATACCGCAAGTACAATAAAAAATCTGTACCGCTTACTCATTACTTGTGTCTCCGCTATTGTCTTCGATTTCTTTGGGTTCTTCTTTAGAAGCTGTTATAACACTGGAAATTGCGCTTCGCAGAAATTCAACTTTTACATTGTCATCGATTTTTAAGATAACAGTTGTTTCTTTTATGCTTTGAATAGTTCCGTAAAGCCCGCCAATGGTAACAATTTTGTCGCCTTTTTTAAGAGCAGAAAGCATTTTTTCTGTTTCTTTGCGTTTTTTATTCTGCGGTCTGATTATCAGAAAATAGAAAATTCCAATAATGACAGCAAATGTAAGCAGAGAAAACAAGGGGTTGCTTGGAGCTCCTTCAGCGCCCTGCGGGTTTGCCATTAACAACGGAAGAATAATAGAATTCATATTTACATCCTTAAATAATAGTATTTATGGCACTTTAGCAGAAAAAAGAGATTTGTACAAGTACTAACGGGTATTCAAAAGGGAGGCGTAATCCCTTGCGTAGCGCTGTAAACGGGGGTTATCCGGGGCAATGGCAAGGGCCTGGCGCAGATAATAAACCGCGCGCCGTTCTTCCCTTCTTTTATGGTAAATTTCGAACATGGCAATAAGGGCTTCCAAATTTCTGGGATCTTCGAAAATACTGGATCTTAGGTCTCCCAGAACAGCGTCTTCGTTGGGCTGGATTCGGCTGCGAAGGTAATACAGGCGGCTTTTTACACTGCCGCTGCTTACGCTGTTAATCCTGTTTTCCAGCAGACGGGAAGCTTCGTCCCTTCTATTGTTATCGATAAGGGCGGATATATAAATCAATATATAATCATTGTTATTTTGGTCTCTGTTGTACAATTCCTGGGCATAATTAAGCGCCCTTGTATTATTACCCAGCCCGCGTTCTACGAGATAGCCGTCCATAAGATCCTGCGGGGTACGGCGAACGGCAAGAATCCGGTTTAGAAAACCCTGGGCTTCCTGCCAGTTTTCGCGGCGGACTGCATCCTGAAGGCTAAGGCTAAGTACCTCTACAGATGTGCCGGAAAGACGGCGCAGCCGCTCCAAATACTCCCTGCCTTCCTGTAAATCCGCCGACCGCTGGGATTCCATCAGTAAATTTGCCGCATAGGCAAGCGCTTCGGCATCGTTTGGGCTTGTACGAAGTATCGATCTTAAATAATTAAGGGCGGAATCGCGGTTTCTGCTGCCTTCCGCCTGTACCCTTGCCCTGTAAAACAGATAATTGCGGTTACCGGGGTTAATTGACGCGTAAATATCCAAAGGTGCATTTGCCTGCGAATAAAGCCCTTGTTCTATCAAAATATGGGCTTTCATTAATAATAACTCGCCATCGCGGGGGTTGGAAAGCAGCAATTCATCGACTACGGGCAGCGCCCTAGACCAGTTATTGGCACGGTAATATGTAATGCCAAGCTCTCTTTTTAACATATTGCTGTCAGGGTGGCGGACTACTAAATCCTGAAAAACAGCCGCCGCTCCGGATACATTCCCGGATTGCCTCATAATACGAGCCGAACCTGCCAAAGCAGGATAACATTCTTCGGAGATAGCATAAGCCCGCCTAAAAGCCTGTTCCGCCTGCGCATTCCTGCCGGCTCGTTCGTGAATTAATCCCTGAAAATAAGGAGGCAAAATGGAGTTTGGCCTAAGCTCCGCCGCTTTAGATAAATCCCTTAAAATATCACTATAACTTTCCGGGCTTGTTTGATCGTTTACCGATAAAAACGGAAGAATGTATTCGAAAAAATCGTCGGAATCTGCCGGCGGACGAATATAATTGCCCTTCTCTGCTTCTTTGATAATGCGGGTATAGTTATGAGTCTGAGGAAGGTCTACGGCGGGAAGCCTTCCCGGAGCATCGGGGTAAACAAGTTTAATTAATAAAACATTTATTCCGTTTACTACCCTGCCAAATTCGGTTCCGCTAAGATTTCTGCTTCTAAGAATTTCTATAGCCTGAAGCATAGATGACAATTTACCGGATTCTGTCAAACTTCTTAATTCATCTACAAGACCTGTTTCAAGCTGCTGTCTTGCAGATTCTGTATCGCCTGTATTTCGATCTCTACCGGGAGAAGAATGACATGGAAACGCCACTACTGCCGATAACAATATAGAGAAAGTTGTTATGAAAAAAGTCTTATACAGATCATTTAATTTCACTTTTACTTATCCGAAAAAGAGTACATATACAAAATAATAGCATAATGGTATGATATAAAACAATGGGAATGATGAAAAAATACGGTAAAATTACAATTTTTGCCGGGGTTTTGTTAATATTTATTTTTATTTTAACATGCGAAACTCAGACAGTTAATATAGACCCTTATTACATTACCGGTCCCAGACAAAGCAAGGAAGAATTTAGGGTGCTTTTTGACCTTTTAGCGCAGGAGGAACCCGGCAGCGAAGATGAATTTGCGGTTGCAAGGGAAATTGCCGCCTGTTTTATACGGCTTAAAGATTATGACAGGCTTGTTCATTTTTTAAGCGATAGAGCAATAAAAAACCCCGACGATCCATACAACAGTTATTATTTATTAATGATTGCATATGCTTTTATGCAGCAGGAATCTTCGCCGATAGCCGCCCTGTATCTTGAGCTAATTGTAAAAAATTATCCTGATTTTATTATTAATGACGAATCTATACATCTTGTCTGTCTTAAACATTTAATTTCTTTGGTTAATAATCCGGAGCGTCAGATCTGGTATTATAACGAGCTGATTTCCAGATTTCCGGAAAGCATCGATCTTGGAGCCGCTTATTTTATGCTTGGACAAGCTTGCGAAAAAATCGGCGATTGGGAGGGGGCAATTTCGGCATATACCAATTATCTGCCCTACACAGGAACAACAATTATCCCCGGTTTTCCGAATGCCGACCAATACGCAAGACAGCAGGTTGATTATTCCATATCTTACAAAGATTGGACATTTGAAAGCCTGCCTGCTCTTAGAGCGGCAATCGAAAATGCTTTAGATACCGGAAGCTCCTGGCAGCTTAGCCGGATTCAGGCAAAGGCTAATTTTTTCGGGCGTTCGTGGGGGCAGACCGAAGCCGACGATGCCAGAATGGTGGATTTTAACATTGCCGAATTTATGTACAATAACCGCATAAGATATGCTCCCGCTTTAGATGCCTCTTCCATTGCTTCCGAAGCATTTTTTAGGACAACGGGCTGGTCCAGCTATCTGCCGACATGTTATTTATATTTTAGAAAGATATATTTTCCGCAAGACCCGGAGATACACGGACGATGGGAATGGGCAGGGGTATATTATGGCGAAAAATTTTAGCAGTGTCATTCTTTTTTTGTTTTTTTTCATACTCGGTTTAATGCCCGGTTTAACAAAAATAGAAGCGGACGAAAGGCCTCTTAGGACGGCTTCGACGGCGACGGCTTCGACGGCGACTCCTGCCGCGGCTTCTGTCGGACAGCAGCATCGATACTCTTTGTCTGTTGCCGCCAATTCCCTTCTGACAGAAACTAATTTATCCCAGCCGCTTACGCAAAGATACATAGCTCAATATTCCGCCCGCGGCGGTATTACCTATCTTAATTCTGTTCTGGATCGCGGGAATATTTACCTGCCGTTTATTATTCAGGAGGTCGAAAAGAGAGGGCTTCCGCCGGAATTGGTTTATCTGCCTATTATAGAATCCAGTTTTCAGATTACGGCAAGAAGCCGTTCCGGCGCTGTTGGGTTATGGCAGTTTATGATGAATAGTATTTCCCCTTTCGATATGAAAGTTACGGATTCTATCGACGAAAGGCGGGATTTTATAAAATCTACAAGGGGTGCTTTGCAAAAACTGGAAGAAAACTACAATGTGCTTGGCAGTTGGGAACTTGCGCTGGCGGCATACAATGTCGGTCTTGGCGCTACAAATAGAATGGTTCAAAGAACCGGCGTACGCGATTATTGGGAACTTAGCAGAAGGAAGCAATTTAGGCAGGAAACAGAGCATTTTGTGCCAAAATTGATAGCTGCCGCCTATGTTGTTTCTAATCCCAGAAAATACGGCATTAATGTATGGCGCACCCCTTTTGAGTGGACAACTGTTCCGCTTTCGCGCCAGGTTTCTTTGGATGTAATTGCCGAAGAAGCGGAAATAGACAAAGACCTGCTGCGCTGCCTGAATGCCCAGTGGCTGCATGGAATAAGCCCCGCAGGGCAGGGTTATAATTTGATAATTCCGGCGGAAAAATCCGGCGATATTTTGGCGCTTTTAGAGCGGGAAGATTTAAGGCTAATCCGCTATCATTATCATATTATCCGGCAGGGAGATACCCTTTGGTCTATGTCCCGCCATTATGGAACACCCCTGAATATCATAGAACAGCATAATCCGGGCATTAATAACCGTTTTTTACGAATTGGAGATACCGTAATTATACCCGCTTTTGGGGATGCGCCCGCAGGTTTGCCTGCAAGGATTGCCGATGCTCCCGCAAGGGCTGCAGGGGCTTTTAACGGCAGCCACACGGTGCAAAAAGGGGACACTCTTTGGTCGCTTGCAAGGGTGTATGGGGTTGCCCCGCAGGCTCTGGCAGAGGCAAATGGGATGGAATTAAACGGTGTTTTACGCGAAGGAAGAGTCTTAAGAGTGCCGATACTAGAGTAGGGACTTTTAATGAAAAGAATATTATCTATTTTAGCCGTAATTATCTGTATTGTAAATTTATATGCTCAGGAAAAAATCGATATTGCTGGTATTATTGATTGGGAAACGCACGAAATAAGCTCTGCTGTTTCTTTGGATTTGGCATCGGCGGGGGTTAGGCTTCCTGCAGGAAGGGCTCAGGCGGAATCTATTATAGCGGAAGGTTATACCCGTCTTATTCGGCAGGGTATTTTGGAATTTCAGGTTGATTCTTCTTCTACCATTGCCAATCTTTTGGAAAGAAACGAGCTTTCTTTGGCGGAACTGGATATTATTTTTTCCATGTCAACTTCTTTGCCGCCTTCTTTAACGCCCAATATGCTGAATATGACGGCTTCTTTTTCTATACCAATAATACTGGTAAATAATATTCTGCAAAAACACAGCCAGCCGTCTCCTGCAAGCAGAACAATTAACCCTGTTTCCGCCGCGCAATATACAGGGATTGTAATTATTGCGTCAGAAAGCCTGCCTGCTCATGGCATGAGAAGCTCTTCCCTGCCCGTCCCCTGTCTTTTTCCAAAAATATGGGATACAGAAATGAATTTAATCTACGACCGCAATATGACAACTCCCGGAGTTCCCATGATTCGATATTCTTCTCCAAAAAACATTTTGTTTAACACCCCTTCCGGCTTGTCTCCGGAATTACAGAAAATTGCGGGAGAAAGACCTTTGCGTATTTTTGCACGCGGGGTATTTGGATTAAAACCGACAGATTTAATTATAGATCGTGCGGATGCGCTTGTTATTCTTTCCAGCGAGGCAAACCGCAGCTTGCTAACACAGGGCAAGGTTGTAATTATTTTGAACGATTCCGTGTTAAAGACAGAATTTAATTTTTAAACCATTTATTTAAGGTAAGGGGCATATTGTTTGTCTATTACTGCGATGTGGTTCATAAGCCATTTTTTAAGAAGTCTTGCCAAATTGATAGGTGATCCATTGCCTTTGTTAAAGAGATCGAATTCTTTCCAAACCTCGGCCATAAAAGAAATATGTTCTTTTTTATGTTCTGCTAAGTTAGGATAGCCGACTTTTTCCAAAATTTCTTCTTCTTCGTGAAAATGAGTCTGCGCATATTCGCCCGCTTTGCTAAAAGCTTTGGCAAAAACCGCTTTTGACGCAGCAGCCCCATCTTGATCCGACTGAAGCAGTTCGTTTATCATAACTACCAGCTTTTTATGCTGATCATCTATAACAGCGCTTCCGACAGAATAAACATCGTCCCATACAATATTGTCTTCATTCATAAATACTTCCTTAATTAAATAATTATACAGCTAAAATAAATATTTGTAAAGTCCTCGCATTAGCAAGTCGCCCATAAACTAATTAATTAGCTTGCCAATTCTTTCCAAAAGCTCGCTCTTTTTTGCCGGCTTCATAATATAATCAACTGCTCCCATTGCCTTTGCTTGCAGCCTGTCCTGAGGATTATCAGATGATGTAAAAAATGCTATTGGTACATGGTGCAAATTGCTTAATGCTTTAATTCGCTGGTATGTATCCAATCCGTCCATATCAGGCATAATTAAATCCAGTAAAACTAAATTTGGTACAAGGCCGCCAAAGAAAAGATTTAAAGCTTCCATGCCGGATTTTGCGGTAAAAATCTCGTAAGTTATACCAAGCATTTCTTTTACAGCCGTAAGATGGGTTGCATCATCATCTACAATAAGGATTTTTTTGGCTTCATTGCCTGATGAAACCTTAAATTTCTCTGTTTCCACTTTTAGATCGTTAAAGTTACGATTATTTTCATTACTCATTTCATCTACATGCTTGGTTGCGATTTTTATTTCACCCATAGCTCCACTGACTATCTCATTCATGCCGTCTAAAACCTGGTTGCTTATATTCATAAATTCATGTGTTTTATTTATTAGTTTATCACCTGAGCTCGACATATCTTCAGACCCGCTTTTAACCGATTCAGTTATGTCCTTAAGGCGGCTTACAGAATCAAGTATCTGCCTGCTCCCAAGCTCCTGTTCTTCCATAGCGTTGCGAATATTTGTTTCATGCTCTGAAACAGTTTTTACACTTGAGTCAATTGCTTCGAAACGCGCAAAAACTTCATTGGATGATTTTGTAATACTGTCTATTGAATCTTTTATCTTTTTAAGCATGGATGCGGTGGTTTTTGACTGTTCGGCGGATGATTCTGCAAGCTTGCGAATTTCATCGGCAACTACGGCAAAACCTTTTCCCGATTCTCCTGCATGGGCGGCTTCAATGGCAGCGTTCATAGAAAGCAGGTTAGTTTGGCTTGCAATATTATCCATAACAGCGTTAATTTCCAAAAGACCTTCAGAATCCTTTACAATTTCCTGAATAGCCTGTTCTACTGCCTGAAGACCGGTTTTGCCGTTTTCTGACGCTTCCATTAAAGCATCCACATTTTGACTGTTTTCTATTAAGGTTCTGGTAACCGATTGAATATTAGCTGTCATTTCCTCGATTGCAGAAGACGATGTATTCACACTTGCTGCCTGTTCATCTACCAGTTTATTAAGGTTATCGATACTGGTTTTTATTATCTCTACGGCTTTATTTGCCTCTACAGCTTCATTTCCCAGTTTGTGCTCCAAGGTTTGCATTTCGTTTAATTTGACAGAAATATCATCTATTGCATTAGAAGTTTTTTCCATATTGGCGGAAAGCTCGAAGCTGGTATTTGTAAGAGCATTAACTTTATGTTTTATATTCCCAACAAGATCCCTGATTTTTTCGAAAGTCATATTAAAGACTCCAGATATTTCGTCAATTTCCGCCGTGCCGCCGGTCTTTTGAATATCCAGCCGCCTGGTAAAGTCCCAGTCTTGGGAAATACCTCTAAGAGCAAGCGCAATATTTCCCAAAGGTTTTATCAGCCGCCGAGTCTGGAAAATCAATATTAAAACAGCCAAAGCAAGAAGACCGGCAACCACAAAAGCAATCATTCGCAGCAGTTTGTTTATATCTGCAAAAATTACAGAATTGGGTATAATAGACACCAATGACCAATCAGCTAACGGTATCTTTGCGGCAAAAAAATTGATATTATTATCAAGCGCCAGAAAAGTATCAGAAGATAAAACTTCTTTAAAATAGTGATCAAAACCTGATACCTTAAAGAAATTATCTTTCATTACTCTGGAAGAATCCGAATGTGTAATATGCAGTCCGTCTTTATTTAACAAATAGAGTCTTTGCTCAGGAAAAATCAGGGTACGGGTTTTTTCTATATCCAAATCTGCAACCTGAATACCCATTGCTACAACACCGATGTCTCTTCCCTGCCAATCAAATACAGTTTTTGATAAAGCAATAGTAAGACTGTCTGTAGTGACTGACACATATGGTTCGGAAAAAGTAATGCTGCCCGCGGCATCTTTTGCGCTTTTAAACCATGGACGCTGTGTCTGATCCCAGCCACTATCCGGAGTCCAGGCAGGACTGGATACCCAGAATCCGCCTCTTTCATTCCACTTGGCATTACTGGTAAAATACAACATCTCTACTTCCGGAAACTTTGACATTATATTCCCAAAATAGGTAGTTATATCCTCCAAAGAAACCTGCTCTTGTTCAAATTGGAGAGCAAGAGCATAACCCGCATTATCCAGTATATCCACATATCTTTCCAGCATGCCTGCTATATTGTCTCTTAGCCGCATGATGCTTTTTTCTATACCGGCTATGGTTAAGGAATTGGTTATAGAATACATATTGTAAAAAAATACTGTCGATAGTGTACCGATAATAAGAACAATAATTATCAGCATAGTTAATGTAAATTTAACCGTAAATGTCGTTTTCTTATTTTTTATATTTTGTGTAGTTTTTGACATTATTTCCCCCATTTTCAGATATATTTTATAATGATTGGATTATTTATTCAAGTATATGTTTCTTTTATTGTATTTTGTATTATTTTTTTGATATTTTTGGGTCAATTTATTGCCTCTGTGACAGTAAAACTCTTATTGAAACTGTTTTATAAATATGATACTATTTAAATAGCTGGAGGGCATAATGCAAGCAATAAATGCTGTTTTTGACGGAAACCATTTTAAACCACTAGAAGCTATCCCAATAAAAGGTAAATACGAAGTGATAATAACTTTTACCAAACCAATAGATACAAAATATTCAAAGCGCCAGAGGATATTAGAGCATTTTGGCACATGGAATGATGAAGATGTAGAAACAATCAATGAAATTATTCAGGAGCGGGCGAATTTTTCAATAAACAGAGATAAAATATGATTTTCCTTGATACAAACATCATCTCATATTATTTTAACTCAAATGAAAAAATAAAAGAAAAAATATTGGAAATTATAGACAATAATGAAAATATTTGCACAACCGTAATAAATGTTTACGAGATATTGAAAGGTCTAAAATGGAAGAATAATCAAAACAAAGAAAAACAACTGAAAGAATTTTTAAAAGATGTAGTTATATTTACAATAGATGATGAAGTAATAAATATTGCTTCAGAAATTTATTCGGAATTAAGAATATCAGGTAAAACAATAAGTGATGCAGATATATTAATTGCCGCTATTGTAATTAAAAATAATGGAACTCTAGTGTCAAATAATATAAGACATTATGAAAATATTAAAAAATTAAAATTAACAAATTGGATTTAAGAATAATCGTATATACCACTTCCCCACGGGTTTTTGAAAGATTGAATATGTCCAAAAATAGTAAAAAATAGAAGTTGACATTGTAAATTGGATATATTAATATTAATAATATGGATAAAGATATACCGTTTATTGACAAAATCGTCTCTATTATTGTCTCTCTTGCATCTCCGGATCAAATTATATTGTTTGGTTCGTATGCGCGAGGAGATAATACTGAAAAAAGCGATATTGATTTGTTAATTCTAAAAAAAGGGTTAAAAAAAGGACGGGATATTACAGGTTTAATTTATATGGCTTTTTTTGAAAATAAAATAAATGTACCTGTCGATTTACTTGCAATTGATTATAATCGTTATTTTGAATTAAATAATGAAATTGGATATATTTATAAAACAATAAAGGAACAAGGGAAAATAATATATGGATCGTCATGAATCATGGCTTGATAGAGCAAAAAGCAGCTATGAATTGTCAAAAATGACAGGAAACGAACTTGTTTATTATGAAGACTTATGTTATCAGGTACAACAGGCTATTGAAAAATCATTAAAAGGCCTCTTAATTTATTATGAATTTGAACCAGAATTTACTCACAATATAGAAATATTATTGAGTAATCTCGAAAAATTTACAGACATTCCAGATAAAATAAAAAAAGCATCAAGAATAACTGTTTATGCCGTCCAAACAAGATACCCAGGAGAATATGAAGAAATCACAAAAGAAGAATATGAGGAAAGCATAAAAATAGCAAAAGATTGTTTGGATTGGGTAGAGAATAAATTTAAAGAAAAGAGTATAAATATAAATTATACTTAAAAACAAGTACAGCGCAATTATCTTGCGCTGTACTCTCCTCTGCCGCTACTCGTAACGCTTAAGGGGATTACACATGGTTCTCATGTTTTACCATCCTACTCCTAGGTCTACATCGCCAATATCCGACGGTTTAGTTATTACGGTTGATTCCCCGGAAACGCCGAAGCCGACAGGAACAGTCGGGGAAAATTCTGCCGAT
>JAITUR010000044.1 GCA_031286205.1 Treponema sp. | reverse complement strand
AGAATACGATAATTATCCTGTCAGCTTTTTTAATACCCATGAAAATGAATGGCAGGGAATTTGCTTTGACATTATAAAAGAAGTGGAGTCGCTTACGGGGCTTGTCTTTGATGTTATTCATAACGAAAAAACAAGCTGGTCTGAATTGGCAGGAATGCTGGAACAAGGAGATGCTTTTATAATTTCTGAAATGCTCCGCACACCTGAAAGGGAAAATAAATTTTTATGGACGGAGACTGGTTATCTGACCGATCAATCCGCGCTTTTGTCCAGAGCAGATTTTCCCAATATCAGTATACATGATGTGTTATCCATGAAAGTGGGATTAACCAAGGATATTGCCCACACCGAGTTATTTTATATCTGGTTTCCGGATCACAAAAACACAGTGGAGTTTGACAGTTCAGATGCCGCTTTGCAAGCCCTTGTCCGCGGCGAAATTGATCTGGTTATGAATAAGAATAATCTTCTTTTACACTTAACGCATTATCAGGAGCTTCCCGGATTTAAAGCTAATATTGTATTTGACAACAATTTTGAATCCATGTTCGGGCTTCATAAAGATCAGGCTGTATTGCGTTCCATTATGGATAAAGCGCTTGGACTGATTGATACAAAAACTATTTCAGGGCATTGGCTGCGAAGAACTTATGACTACCGTGTAGCATTGGAAAAAGCACGGAGACCGTGGGTTATCGGTGTTATTGCCGTACTGTGTCTGGTACTTGCAGGATTAATAATCATTTATCTGAAAGACAGGAAAAAAAATAAAACTATTGTAGAGCAGGCAAAAGAACTTGCCGCTGTAAACAACAGAATAGAAGCGGTTATGAGCAATGTACCCGGAATGATTTACCAATGTCTTTACAACAGTCCATTATATACTTTGACATTCGTTAACGATGGCAGCAAGGAGCTTATAGGATATACGCCGGAAGAATTGATTGGCAAAGTAAACAAATATCAGGAATTGGTGCACCCCGACGATGCAGAAGATATAGAAAAGAAATGCGCGGAAACCCTCGATATTGGTTTGCCTTACGAAAATACAAACAGGCTTATTATGCCGGACGGTTCTATAAAATGGATTTGGGAACGAAGCCGCGTGCTGGAAAAAAAACCGGACGGGAGTCCCAGTTTAATAGAAGGTTGTGTTTTTGATATAACCGAGCGCCGTCAACTGGAAGCCGCCGAGCTTGCCAATCGAGCAAAGTCCGAATTCCTTGCCACAATGAGCCACGAAATCCGAACCCCCATGAACAGCATCATGGGTTTTGCAGAGCTTGCGATAGACTCTGACTCTATGGCACAAACAAACGAGTATCTGGGGAAAATTGCCGACAGCACAAAATGGCTTCTGCGTATCATAAACGACATTCTGGATATTTCCAAGATAGAATCCGGAAAAATGGAAATGGAGCATGTACCTTTCGATATGCGCGAAGTTTTCTCCCGTTGTCAGTCTGTTATTTTACCCGAGGTTAAAGACAGGGGTCTTGATTTAAGCATTTATGCGGAGCCGGTATCCGGCAGGCAGCTTTTGGGCGATCCTGTCCGGCTTTATCAGGTGCTTATGAATCTTTTATCCAATGCCGTAAAGTTTACAAAGACAGGCGTTGTAAAATTTTCATCATCAATAAAAAACATAAACAACGGCAGCGCAACAATATATTTTGAAGTAAAAGATACCGGTATTGGCATGACCCCCGAACAGGTTAAAAAAATATTTGACCCGTTTATTCAGGCGGACTCCAGCACAACACGCGATTACGGAGGCACGGGTCTGGGTCTTGCAATATCCAAAAACATTGTAGAGCTTATGAACGGAAAACTGGTGGTGGAAAGTGAGCTTGGCGTTGGCAGTACATTCAGTTTTGAACTGACATTTGATACAGTCGAAGCCCCCGATGAAAAATACAGCCAGAAGAAATTCGAAATGCTCGAAAGACCTTATTTTGATGGTCTTGTTCTAATTTGCGACGACAATTCTCTGAACCAACAAGTTATATGCGCCCACCTTGCGCGTGTAGGTCTGGAGACAGTTGTGGCGGAAAACGGAAAGATAGGCGTAGAAATTGTCCGCGAACGAATACAAAAAAACCAAAAACCCTTTGACCTTATATTGATGGATATGTTCATGCCTGTTATGGACGGAATGGAAGCCTCTGCAAAAATAATGGCGCTGGAAACAGGAACCCCCATCGTTGCCATGACTGCCAATGTAATGGTAAGCGAAATTGAAAAATACAAAAAGCATGGAATGCCCGATTGTCTTGGCAAGCCTTTTACCTCGCAGGAATTGTGGCATATATTATTAAAACATCTGACCCCTGTAAGCAGCGAGTCAGTAAGCGATGGTACAGATGATCAATATTATGATATAGAATATCAAAAAATGATGAGGCTTAATTTTTATAAAAACAATAAAACTGTTCATAATGAAATTTCAGAGGCAGTTGCAGCCGGCGATACCAAACTTGCACACAGACTGGCGCATACTCTGAAGGGGAGCGCCGGCTTGCTGGGTAAAACCGGATTAAGGAATGCCGCCTCCGAGGTTGAAGCGCTGCTTAGAGACGGCTCCGCTTCTATTTGGGAAACCAAAATGAATATCCTTAAAACCGAATTATCGCTGGTTCTGGAAGAATTCAAACCGCTGACAGAAGGGGCGGTACAGGAGAAATCTCTTGCTCTAAACGCGGATCAAAAACGGGCTTTGTTCGAAAAACTGGAACCCATGCTGAAGAACAGCAACCCGGAATGTGTAGACCTGCTTGGAACTATCCGCGCTGTTCCCGGTGCGGAAACCCTTGCACAGCAAATTCAAGATTTTAGTTTTAAGGATGCTGCAGTGACACTTGCAGAGTTAAAGAAAAAGATGGGGGGAAAATCATGAATGAAAACACAAATGGTTATTTAAACAAAGCCAGGAAGAACAGTGTTCTTATTGTCGATGATGAGAACAACAACATAATAGCGCTTACCAATATACTAAAGTCAGATTATGCTATTTATGCGGCAAAAGACGGGCGCGGCGCCATTGAGGTAGCCGAAAAACATTTACCCGATATTATTCTGCTTGATATTATAATGCCCGATATGGATGGATACGCCGTAATCTCCGAATTAAGGAAATCCGAAAAAACCAAAGACATACCCGTTATTCTTATTACAGGGCTTAGCAGTCCCGAAGACGAGGAGAAGGGGTTAACTTTTGGTGTTGCAGATTATATACCCAAGCCGTTTTCTCAGGCGATAGTTAAACTTAGGGTTGGGAATCAAATGAAATTACTGGAACAGTTCCGCTCCAATGAATACGACATAATGAAATACAAACTGTCAAACGATGCATTAAAAATTGCGCTATGGGATTTAATTATTGTAAACGGAGACCCGCAAAACCGGGACAATTTAAAATTCACATGGTCGCAAGAATTCCGCGATACACTGGGTTTTTCCGGCGAGAATGATTTTCCAAACACTATCGAAGCTTTAGTCGGACGGTTTCATCCCGAAGACGAAGAAAGAGTTAAAGCCGAATTTATGAGACATCTAACGGATCATTCCGGGAAAACCCCCTACGATACTGAATGTCGTGCTAAGAAAAAAGACGAAGAGTATCGTTATTTTCATGTTTTTGGCACCGCGCAAAGAGACAGTAATGGAACCCCGCTTAGAATGGCAGGCGCTATAATGGACACAACCGAAAAAAAGGAAATCGAAGAAAAAGAACGAAAAGCAAAAATTGCCGAAGAAAGCAACAAGGCAAAAAGCAGATTCCTGGCAACAATGAGCCACGAAATCAGAACGCCAATGAACAGTATTATGGGGTTTGCAGAGCTTGCATTAAGTAAATCTCCCGAACCTCAAGTAAGGGATTATTTGGGAAAAATCACGGACAGTACAAGATGGCTTTTGAATATTGTAAATGATATTTTGGATATTTCAAAAATTGAATCCGGTAAAATGGAACTGGAGCACGCCCCTTTCGAATTGTCTGATATTATATCGCGTTGTCAATCCGAGATGCAGCCGGGCATTACGGAAAAAGGCCTTAAATTTCATGTTTACGCCGAATCTCTGGACGGAAAAAAACTGGTAGGCGACTCTTTTAGGCTTTATCAGGCGCTTATGAATCTTTTGTCCAATGCTGTTAAATTTACAAGCACCGGAGCGGTAGAATTATCGGCGACAGTAATAAGCTCCAATTCCAGCAAAGCGACGGTATGTTTTAAGGTAAAAGATACCGGTATAGGAATGAATGACGGGCAGATTGCAAAAGTATTTTCTCCGTTTATTCAGGCGGATTCCAGTACAACTCGCAATTACGGCGGAACAGGACTTGGACTTACAATAGTAAAAAATATCGTAGAGTTTATGGGCGGAAAAATTAAAGTGGAAAGCGTGCCCAATGCAGGCAGCGTATTTAGTTTTGAAATTGATTTTGATACAATAGACAAACTTGATGATGCCAATGGACAGAATTTTGAAATACTCGAAAAACCGCACTTTGAAGGTTTAGTCCTAATCTGTGACGATAATCCCATGAACCAGCAGGTTATCTGCGAACATCTTTCGCAGATAGGGCTTAAAACGGCTGTAGCGGAGAACGGCAAAATTGGCGTAGAAATGGTTCAGGAGCGTATGAAAAAAGGGGAAAAACCCTTTGATATGATTTTTATGGATATTTTTATGCCGGTAATGGACGGAATCGAAGCGGCATCAGGAATAATTGCATTAAACACAGGGGCTCCCATTGTTGCAATGACGGCAAACATAATGGAAAGCGATCTCGAAAATTACAGAAAAAACGGAATGCTCGATTGTATAGGCAAGCCTTTTACATCGCAGGAATTGTGGCGTGTTCTTTTAAAGTACCTTGCGTCTTCGGGCAGTCCTGTTGTAGTAAGCAAGAATGAACAAGAACAGGGCGACTCCCAGCTAAAGAAGAAGCTGCAAATCAATTTTGTTAAGAATTATCAAGATATAATTACCGATATTAACGAAGCTATCGACGAAGGCGATATTAAACTTGCGCACAGGCTAACGCATACCCTGAAAGGCAATGCGGGACAGATTGGGAAAACCGGGCTGCAAAAAATTGCCGCGGAAATAGAAGCCTTGCTAAAAGACGGGACTGTCCCAATTTCCGGGGATAAAATGGATATTCTTAAAAACGAATTAACTCTGGTTTTGGAGGAGCTAAAACCATTGCTTTCAGAGCTAAAACCGCAGGAAATACAAGAGCCCATGAGTACTAGACAAATACAGGCATTATTTGAGAAACTAGAAGTAATGCTAAAAAACATCAATCCTGAAAGCGTAAATTTTATAGACGAACTCCGTACTATTTCGGGGACGGAAGAGCTTGCAAGCCAAATAGAGAATTATGATTTTGAGACAGCGGCAGAAACGCTTGCTAGACTTAAAAAGAGATGGAAGTAATTTTATGGAAGAAAACAAGAAAAACAGTATATTAATTGTAGACGATGACAATTCCAATATTATGACGCTTACACATATCCTTAGCCCGGATTATACAGTTTATGCGGTAAAAAACGGATTAGATGCCATTTTGGCGGCAGAAAAGCATTTACCCGATATAATTTTACTTGATATAATCATGCCCGGTA
>JAITUR010000114.1 GCA_031286205.1 Treponema sp. | reverse complement strand
ATATAGCTGTGCGTATTTCCGCGCGCCCATGCCTTCATTGTTTTAACAAATCTGCGCCCGCCATGTTCGATAATCATTTCGCCTTCGTACTCGATAGTATTGTAAATTTCGTTTCGTTCCATACGGCGCAGCAATTCCGTCGCATCCGGTGTCTGCGAAAACCCGACACCGGCAATCATTACAAACAATGCAATTAAAAATAATTTTCTCTTCATCATATACCTCCTATCTTCTTAGTGCTTCCACCGGTTCCACAAATGCGCTTTTAAGCGATGGAATTAGTGTAAACAGAGACGCAACAAATACGCCCAAGAACCATGCCATTACAAGTCTTCCCGCTGTAAAATGGAAGAAGATTGTATTACTCATCGGCATATCGCTGAATGTGTTGCCGTACATATCTCCCATTCGTATTGGGAAGTTTGCCAGCAAGCCTGTAAGCAAGCCTCCGACAATTACGCCGCACAGCGCGCCAAATGCCGCAAGGAAAAACGATTCAAAGAAAAACACTTTGACAATTTCCCCGCGGGTCATTCCAAGGCTTCCCATCATGCCGATTTCTTTTATCCTCTCGTGGATTATCATTACCACCGTGTTGATAATTAAAAAACTTGCGACAATAAGGAAAACCAAAAACACAATCGTGTAAATTGGAATTACCATTTTCATTATTGCAACCCAGTAGTTTTCGCTCCAGTCTGTAACTACATTGTCCTCGCCCAAAAGATTTTGTATAGCGGCGGCAATTTGCGGGCTTTGCCTTTCGTCATCGACAAAAATTATCAACTGCTGGGTTCCTTCGTCCAGTACCAGAAGCCGTTGAAGCCGCTCGATATCTACAACGATATACTGTTCGTCAAGCTTGATGTAATCGAAGTTAAAGATACCGGTAATAACCGGGCTCCAGATTTTATCCGAAAACTGGGCGGAGATTGTTTTTTGCGGAATCCTGTCGCCAATACCAAGCCCCGATTTTTGCGCAAACACAATACCGACAGCACATTCATTCGCTCCCGGCGCGGGAAAACGGCCTTCGACAAGACCATTATCCCTGTTGGCAAGATTCAAATGATTCACGCTTGTCTCGCCCTCGATATCCAGCCCCCACAAAAACGCGTGCTTAATTGTGCTTTCCTGCAATGTTGCCATAGTAGCAATCCTTGGAAGAACTGCACGCACACCGGGGATCTGCCGAATATCAGCCGCCATTTCTTTCCAGCTTTTTCCGTCTGCTACCGGATACTGCACGGGAAGATATTCATTTTCCGCCTCGTATTGTGCCGACACTACCCTGATATGCCCCAGCTCGTAAACTTGTACTGTGTCATTAATGCTCTTTGTCATTCCGTCTATCAATGATGAATAGACCACGATAAAGAACACGGCAATTCCGACCGCTGTAAAACAAAAAGCCGTCCGCCTCTTGTTCCGCCAAATATTACGGAACGCAATTTTTATTAAAGTGGAAGTTCCACCTTGCTTTATTTCATTTGCCATATATAGCTCCTTATTCAAACCGCAAACTGTCGGTAATTGGCATTTTTACCGCTTTTCGTGTCGGGAAGAATGCCATAAACGATGCTATCAATGTTGCCACAATTCCCGTTCCAATCATTAACGGTATATTCCATACACTGCGGAAAACGCCGGTTGTACGGAAACCGATACCGCCGGACAATGTATCCGCCATTGCGCTAAAGTCAATACCTGTTTCCACAACAGGATAATTAATAACAGCGCCCAAAATTATTCCAAGCACAGAACCGATAAATCCAAGGAAGCCTGCTTCCAGCATATAGGTTGTTATCATTTGTCCGTCTGTCATTCCCATTGCGCGCATCATGCCTGTTTCTTTTGTCCGCTCAAGTATTGCCATAAGGATTGTGTTTGATATTCCAAGGAACGAAAGAATAAACAAAAGGAATGCCAAAAATTGCGGCGCGCCTGTTTGAATCGCTTCGTAGCCAAGATAGTCCTGGATATACTCGATAAAGGTACGCACTTCAAGTTCTTCCGGCAATACTAACCCCTGCGCCGCAAGCCCGCGCTTAAGAGCGGCTGTAATGACGGCAGAGCTTTCGCTTTTACCCGGAAGCCTGTGGTCGGGCGCGTCTTGTTCCCTGATAATAAGTTCTGTTACCGCGCCTTGCAGCATCATGCCTGCTTCGTCCTGCAGAATATCCAGCGGAATATAAGCTGTGTTACCGTTTGGAAGCGGCGCAGGAGAATTTATTACCCCAACTACCACTACATCAAAAGACTGAAACACATGGTTTACCGCACTAGAAAAATTTGCACGCAGCATTGCATCAAGAACCAGATCAAGCTGCTTCTCGTTGGCTTCTGTCAACAGATATACATTTTCGTCTTCTGCAAAAATATACGCTGCCTGCACAAGCTGTACATCTTCGCCGCGAAGCTCAGATATAAGTTCTACATTCCATTTGTCGGCACGGATTGCTTCCGGCACTGTCTTTATATCGATTACTACATTGATACGCAAATCGTTTCTGCTTGTGGCGGCAATCAAATTCCAGTATCGATCAAGATCAGACTGCGGAACACTCTTTCTTAAAATCATGCGTTCATTGCCTTCTACATGAACAACCTCCGGCGAAAATATATCTAAAAAAGTCGGTCCAATGTCGTACAAGGATCGGATAAACTCTGCATCGGCATAAGTGGGGGCAACTTCCGCTATTACTTCTTCAAGCTCCAAACGCAAAGGACGGGTAGGAATACCCACTTTAAGTTTTTCTGCAGCTATATGCCCAAGAGCAATTTCAAAGTTACCGTCTTGTACCCAGCGGCCAAAGTCTATAAACTTTTCGTCTTCGCCGACATACCGCATTGTCTGTACTTCGAGCTTAGGGTCTACCCCATGAAACAGAATCGGCGCAGAGCCGGATGCCGAAATAAGCGTGCCGGAAAATATAAAACGGGGAGCGCTGTTATACCCTTCGCGGTAAAGCGCGTCGTGGTATATTTCCCAGTTTACAAAGTTTTCGTAGCTTGGCATCTCGTCCTTCTTTTCGAAGTAAAGCTTGGTTTGCAATTTTGCCGCGCCCAGTTCAAAGTTAACAATATTTCTGCGCGACTCAACTGCCATGCCGCCAAGCCAACTGTTTAAAAAGATATAAACCGCAACGCTAACCATAATTGCAAGCGAGGTAAGAAGCGTCTTTACCTTGTGCCGCATAAGGTTGCGCATGGCAATCTTTTTTAATTCCCAAATACTGAATAGATTCATGGCTCCCCCTTATCCCTTTATTTGATCGCTTTCGATCTGACCGTCACGAATACGAATCAGGCGGCGGGCAAAATCCATAACCATCTGATCATGGGTAGAAAAAATAAATGTTGTCCCTTCAGATTTGTTCAGCTTAACCATTAGCTCCAAAATTTCGCGGCCAATGGTCGAGTCCAGGTTTGCCGTCGGTTCGTCCGCCAAAATTAACGCAGGCTTTTTTACAAGCGCACGGGCAATGGCAACTCGCTGCTGCTGACCGCCGGACATTTCCTTGGGCTTTCGTTTTGCGTAGCCTTCAAGACCGACATCGCTTAGAATTTTTGCCGTTCGTTCCTTAATTTCTTTTTGAGAAACACCCAAAAGACTTAACGGAAAAGAAATATTTTCTTCTACCGACAACACAGGGATCAGGTTGTACGCCTGAAAAATAAAGCCAATACTGTTCCGTCTAAGAAGCGCAAGCTGGTTACGCGACATATTCGCCGTATTGGTTCCGCCTATCAACAGATTTCCGCCTGTTAAGGTATCCAGACATCCTGCCAAATGCAGAAATGTCGATTTTCCGCTGCCCGAAGGTCCCGCGATGGCGGCAAATTCCCCGCCCTGGAATTCGAGATTCACGCCGCGTAGGGCATGAACTGTTTGACCGTTAAGACCATAATCCTTAACTACATTTTCTGCTTTTACTACTGTCATTTTAACCTCCAAAAATTATATAAATAGATTGTACTATTCATCTAGTACAATTATATTTGTACTAGTACAATATGTCAAGTAAAATTTGATTTTTTTTACTTTTTTTTGAAAAAAAAGAGGCGCCAAAATCGACCTTTTGACACCCCTTATTTATGGAAGAAATTGCTATTTTCCGTCTTTTTTTAGCTCGTTTAGGGCTGCAAGACCAAAAACATCCTTTGTTTTAAGCTCTTCTGCCATAGAATTCGGCACCAGCATCATGGAGTTACCGGCTTTTAGGCCTTCATTCAATATAGTAAGGATTTTAAGTTTCATTGCTCCTTCGTTTTTGGCATAGATAGAAATTGCTTCTTCCAGCTTCCTGGCAATTTCAATTTCCGCTTCGGCAAGGAATACCCTGCCCTTTCTTTCGCGTTCTGCCTGCGCCATTCGTGAAAGCGAATCCTGTAAAGGTTCGGGAACTTGAATATCGGTAATTTCGATATACTGAACAGTAATGCCCCATTCGGTTGTTTGTTTTTCCACTTCTTCCTGTATCTGTTTTTCGATAAGGTCGCCGCGCGCAAGGAAAGTTGTCAGGTCGTTTTTGGAGATAACATTTCGTAAAGCCGCCTTTGCCGCAAGAGCAACCGCTTCTTCGTAGTCCTCTACTTCGAGAGCCGCTTTCTGCGGATCCCAAACCAGCCAGAAACAAAATGCATCGACATTTACAGTTACGGAATCTCCTGTAAGGGTTTCCTGGGCATAAAAATCCAATACGCGAATCCTAATATCCATGCTTTTATAAACTTGATCCAAAAGCGGAAATAGAAAATACAATCCGGGACCTTTAACTTTGTAAAACTTGCCAAGCCGCAGAATAACAACCCGTTCCCATTCGTAAGCCTTGCGCAGACAAAAGGCAAGCAATAAAACAACAAACAAAACCGCAGAGTGAATCCCCAAGGCGGCAGAACCCAGCGCAAGAGATAATTCCGGCAGCGGTAAAAATGTAAAAAGCAAGCCCAAAGCAGCCGCTATAAAAACAAGCCTTATTAGGGCAAGTGTATAATCCGGTTTACGGCGGTGCTGTGTTTTTCGTGCAATAGGTTGAATTTTTCCTTCGACCTTAATGTCTGTTTTTTTAATTTTCATTTTTCCCCCTAATAATGGCAATTTTAACCAAAAGGTTATTACTCTTTATAAGATGAAATTAAAGCGGACAATTCCCGCTTTTCTACACCTAAATCATACATATCACTAATAAATTTTCCCAGCACTTCTTTTATTTTTTTGTTTAAGCTGTCATCTTCTATTACAGGTTTTTTGTCGGAAATATATGTTCCGCTACCCACCTGTGTTGCCAAAACCCCGCGGATTTCCAGTTCGCTGTACGCCTTGGCTATGGTGTTGGGATTTGTTTTTAGGTCAACCGCCAGGGTTCGAATTGTAGGCAAACGGTCGCCGTTTTTCATCCGCCCTGACAGTATAGCATATTCTATCTGTTGAATTATCTGCCGGTAAATTGGCGCTCCATTTGACGGATCCAGCGAAAAATTGATGCACCCTCTTTGTCCCGGTTTTTCCTTTACCACTCTTGTACTATTCATCTAGTACAAATTGTATATGTACTAGTACAATATGTCAAGAGAAATTTGTAAAAATTTATCAAAATATTCATTATTTTTTATGTTTTTTTGCTTAAAATCTGGTATAATATTGGTAAATTTTGAAGGAGAAAACAAATTATGTCGGAAAATCTTAAAGAAATTGCAGAGGAACTGCAAAAAATCATTCATAATGCTGAAACACTGCAAAAAATCAATTTTATGATGAACAATATTGCAGGTCAGTCTAACCAGCTCTTAAAAGATCTGGCGGGATCGGCAGGACCGGCGCAGCCTGCAGAGTCGGATCAGGACCTTTCGGGAACAGCGGAAAAATTCCGCAAACTTGCCGAAGCATCGGGAAAGCAGACCAAAAACACTGCTATCATTATTAAAAGGATAAAAACTTCCATAGGGATTTTATCCAAATATGTAGATACTGTCAGTGAGGAAAAACCGGCGGACAAGCCAGCCCAAAAAACAGAAAAGACTGTTTCAAAAAGCGGTCTTAAAAAGATTCTTTTGGTAGACGATGATGAAATTCATCTTACAATAACAGAAACCATGTTAAAAAATAACTACGAAGTCGTCACTGCCAAATCAGGCGAAGATGCCCTGAAGTTGTGCCAACAGGGACTTGTACCGGATGTAATTTTGCTAGACTTAATTATGCCGGATCTGGATGGATGGGATACATTTGACAAGATCAAAGAGATAAGCAGTCTTAATGATGTTCCAATTGCCTTCTTTACATCGATATTTGAAATTGACGATATTAAACGGGCATTTGACATAGGTGTAGATGAATATATTTCCAAACCTGTAGAAAAAGACCTGTTAATAAAAACTCTGACAAGAATGATCAAGTAAGTTTTTTATACCCCGCCCTTTAGGGGGTGGGGTTTGTTTATTAAAGATCACGGATTGTGACCTTTGGTTTTTCCATTCTTCATCTGTTAATTGGAACATAAAATCGGACGGAAAACGCATAAATCTCCAACTCTGGCGGGTCTGCAGGCAGTGTTACATTGGCGAAGGGTTTAGTGGTTAAAATTGGTTGCAGGGCAAGTGTAAGACCTTTAGCTTTGTGCGTGAGCAACAACAAACTCTTTTCGAAGCATGGAAGAAATAATTTCAGAAGGAGTTTGCCGTGTGGCAATTGCTTTTGCGTTGAGAATTTTTGAAGCGTTTTCATCAAGAATAACTGCTAGAGAACCTTTGCGCGAGAAAAACCCTGTTCCATTTGGGCCCAGTTTCGGAACATTGTTGGTAAGGCGATCGTCAAGAGCATAATATTCTTCTTCTGTCATATCTTTCATTTTATTCTCCATAATCCATTTGATCTGCTACCTTCTCACGCAATGACATTGCATGAA
>JAITUR010000091.1 GCA_031286205.1 Treponema sp. | reverse complement strand
TAATATATTCTTAATTAATTTTTCAGAAAACCTGCCGGGTTTCCATTTATGTTTAATATATTGTCATGGTTAAATATTATCAACATAATTTTAGTAATTAATTCCAGCAAAGAGCAATTAAAAATGTTAAAATACCAAAACACTTAAAATATTGCAAATAAACCGCTTTTTTGCAGAAAAATTAGCAGTAATCTTTTGGGGATATAGGGACTTTTTCATTTCAAAGCGGGGAGTAGAAATCACCTTTCATGCCGGACAAAGGCGTCTTTATATCCAATGCTTCTAAAACGGGCAAGGACGGCGGCGCTTTCGCCCTGGTTTAATGGACCAAGTAATATACGATAATATCTGTCTCCGTTGCTGTACACAAGAGGTTTGTATGCTAGATCTATCTGGTTAAGAGTATTCTGTACAGATTCAGGGGAATCCAAGGCGGCAATTTGTACATAATACCATCCCCTGTCAAGCTGGCTTACCCTGGGAACGGAAAAATCAGAATGCATAGGGATAATATGAGTTGGCTCCGGTGTTGTTGTTTCTGTTGCAATTCCCGGAATTATATCGTTGGGATCCATGCCGTAAAAATAATCAGGCGGCCTGTCGTCTGCCGGAACCAATGTGTATTCAATGACCTCTTCTTCCTGAACTTCCTCGATTACTTCTGCAAGATATTCAGGCTCTTCTTCGATTGCTTCTAATTCCTCCAGCTCTTCGACTATATATTCAGGTTCTTCTTCGATTGCTTCCAACTCCTCGATTTCTTCCACAATGTATTCCGGTTCTTCGAATATCTCTAATTCCTCGAATTCTTCTACAATATATTCGGGCTCTTCTTCGATTACTTCCAGCTCTTCAAGCTCTTCGACTATATATTCAGGTTCTTCCTCTAAATAATTCCATTCATCTTCGTAATCATCGTATTTTTCTTCCGCTATATAGTTCCAATCTTCTTCTTCTTCGTACACTTCTTCCGCAATATATTCGGGTTTTTCTTCGTATTCTTCATAATCATTATAAATTTCTTCTACGATATATTCAGGTTCTTTTTCTGTTTCAGGTTCTGTTTGCACTGTTTCGGCTGCTGTAGTTTCTTCTCCGACATAAACAATTCTATCTGTTCTGTCTTGCCATTCAGGTTCCAATAAATAACTTGGCCCGGTAACTCCGCTTGTTATAGGAGGAACTGTAGAAGGAGCTGCGGGAGGAACCGCGGCAACTTGTGTTGATTCGGATAAAGGCGGCTCGTAGGTATCGTCGCTGTAATGTTCCGTAAGAACATTGCCGGAATCGTAACCGGGAATACCTCTTGCCTGTCCTTCTATAAAACGAAGGTATGCAATAGGATCGCCGGGCTGAACCATTCTAACCCTGCTTATAGATCCCGGCCTCATTCCGATTAATTCCGCGGCATCGCGGGAAACAACAGCCAAAAGACCGGGAGAATCCAAACCCTTGGCAACAATAACCCGCGTACTTCTATTTGTTTCTATATTTGTAATATCAACAACCGTGTTAATTGGAAAAGAATTTGTTGCAACAAACATACCTGTCGCGGGCAATTCGCCTTCCGGAGCAGTTGCCGCAGCGCCTTCCCACGGAGATGCGCTTAAAAAAACAAACACTGCAAGGAGCAGCATCGATACTGTAAAAAATTTGTTTTTCATTTTAACCCCTTGTATTAAATACTGGAAATAACCGGAACAAGTTCCCTTACTATTTTTCTAAGCTCTTCTATTGCGTCTCTTTCCTGCCTGAAATTGCGGCCTGTAATTTGCTTTTCGTAAACTACCAAATGATTATTAACTTTAAAAACATAAAAAGAAATATTATCGGGGGCGTTTGCAGGATCTGAATAATCCAGATGCGCAATAAGAATGTAATCCACTCCGGCTTCTCTTGCCTCTCTAATATCAAAACCTGCCGCTTCTATTATGTTCGATCTTGGTTTTTCGGGTAATCGCATCATTGGGTAATTTGTAACAATAAAGCCGGCATCGAAAAAAACATCCAGGAAAGCGTTTTCCCATAACATCGAAGAACGGTTTCTTTCTCCTTCCAAAGGCAGCCCCGTTTCTACAATGTAAAACGAAATAAGATTTGCGTACGCGGATACAGAAATAAAAGCCGCCAACAAGCCGGCTATTGCCAATTTCTTCATTTAAAGACCTCTATTGTAAATATCGGCTTTTCAATTGAACGAATTAACACGAAAATTTATTTATTATTTCTCTTAGTTTTTCCGCATTTCTGTAAATTTTAGGGTGGGCGGGATCGAAACAACATATTGGTTTTAGAGCCTCTATCAGCTTATCTGTATCTATACTGTCTTTAGATTTTCTGGAAACCTGTAAAATTCTTGGAAATTCAGTTTGACGCGGTTCTTCGTCCGGGGCAAATAATGCTTCGTCCAGGCGTTCCCCGGGGCGAAGCCCTATGTACTCGATTTTTATATCGGTTTCCGGCTCGTATCCATGAAAACGGATTAGCTGTTCGGCAAGGTCTACAATTCGTACAGGTTCGCCCATATCCAGAAGGTACAAGCTGCCATTCTCCCCTATTCCGCCAACCTTTAGAACCAGCGAACAAGCCTCGCTTATTGTCATAAAATAACGGCGGGCATCGGGGTGTGTAATTGTAACAGGGCCGCCCTTTTCTATTTGCTGCTGAAAAAGCGGCACTATCGAACCGCGCGATCCAAGCACATTGCCAAAGCGGACTACCATAAAATTTGTCCCCTGCCCCTGTTTTAGAACCATCTCTTCGCAAATATATTTGGATATACCGTAAACAGAAACCGGCTGTACTGCCTTGTCCGTGGAAATATGCACAAATCTTTTTACTCCGTGTTTAATGGACGAATTAATAATATTCAAAGTACCAAGCACATTATTTTCTATAACCGCTACGGGGTTTTCTTCCATCATGGGGACATGTTTATATGCCGCAGCATGAAAGATTGCATCTGCCTTTAAATTTTTTAATAAAAAATCAATATATTTTTCGTCTTTTAAATCTCCAATAACCGGGACAATATTTGCCTTTTCTCCGACACCTTCTTCCTGTAAAAGCCTTAACTCTCTGTCAATCTGATAAATTGAATTTTCCCCGTGACCAAGCAGGTATAATCGCGCAACCCCTCCGGAAAGGAGCTGGCGGCAAAGTTCGCTTCCTATGGAACCGCCCGCGCCTGTTACCAAAACACGCTTTCCGCGGACATAAGAAAGACTTTGTTTAAGTTTGATAGCAATTGGATCCCTGCCAAGAAAGTCCTGCAAGTCGATTGAACGGGTCTGGATAAGATGCGCTTCTCCCTCGATTATCTGGGAAATTGCCGGAAGAATTCGTATTTTTTTAAAGTTTAATTTTTTTAGAAGATTATAAATTTCTACAAGATATTCCCTTGTGGCGCTTGGTATGGCAATTATAGCTTCGTCCGCGGGGTTTGTGCGCAAAAGGTCTGCCACATCTTTTATGGGACCAAGTACCGGAATACCGTAAACTTTTTTGCCGATTTTTTCCGGATCATCATCTAAAAAAGCTACAACCTGGCCAAAGATTTTTTTTATGGTAATTTCGTTTGCAAGGGCACGGCCGGCAAAACCCGCGCCGACAATATACAGCCGTTTTGTTTTTTCCATTTACGCTATCCCCTCTAAAGAACCAATAACTTCGAAAGAAAGGTCTATTGCAAAGGAATCCTGATAAATATCAAGCTTTATTTTTGCCCTGCCTTTTCTTTTATCGACCTTGATAATTCTTCCTTCCAGCCCCAATAATGGCCCGTCAACTACAACTATACGGGAATTTTCATTAAAGTAAACCCTTGATCTTCCCGCAACAGGGCCAAAGTTCTTTATAAAATGTAAAACAAGCTCTAAATCCCTGTTTGACAGCGGAGTAATATCTTTGTTGGATTTTAAAAATCGATAAAAACCCGGAGTAGTTCTAAAAGCCTGTTGATTTTCGTAAATATCTTCCGTTTTTTCAGCCTCTATAAATACATAACCGGGGAAAACAGCCATATTTGTTTGGGTAATTTTACCTTTTTTGCGAGTATCAATCCGTCTTTGAGGAAAATAAACAGGCAATTTTAGATCGGGATTTTTTCTAGATAACAATGATATATATTTATCTTCTGCTTTGGATTTAACCTGAATAGCGTAAAATTTCAATACAATTCCCCTCTAATTGATTATTTTATGATATTTCTGTAAATTTAACAAGAGAAAATATGGAGCGAAACCTCTACCTCGAAGATATATATCCCCCTCAATTACTGTATGCCATAACCATTCGGTCTCCAATAGCCAGGGGTTATATAAAGATGATTCAAGTTCCCAGAATGCCGGAAGATTACACATTTATTACGGCAAAAAATATTCCCGGCGTAAACAAATTTTATAAAACAAAGATGCCCATTCTTGCGGACACCCAACTTTCCTACATTGGAGAACCTGTCGCCCTGATAACAGGTCCCGACAAAATAAAGCTGGAATACTTTGCCGCTAAATGTATTGTTATTGTAGACGAAGAACAGCCCGTCTTTAACCCCAAAAAATCATACTCGGAACTTAAAAGAGAGCATAATATTGGAAATGTAGAAAAAGCCTTTGAAAGAGACGATTTAATTATAACAAGCAGCTACAGTACCGGTATTCAGGATCACTGGTATGCCGAGCCCGCAGGGGCAATTACCTGGTTTAGTGATACCAAGAACAATAAAATATCAAAGAAAAGGAAATCCGGTACTGCTTCTCTTACGGTAAAAACTTCTACCCAATGGCCGTATCATGTAAAACGCGCAATAGCAGGGGTATTGTCAATGGACGAAGAAAATATCAATGTCGAGCAGACTGCCCTTTTTTTGCACATGGACGGTAAATTATGGTATCCCTCTTTTATTGCCTGCCATGCCGCCCTTTGCACTTTTATTACAAAACAACCCGTACGGCTAATCCTGAACCGTAAAGAGGACTTTTTCTTTTCTCCAAAAAGATGCGGCTCCAGTATCGATATTGCTTCGGTTGTCGATAAAAACGGCAAAATAACCGCCGCAAAGGTGGATATTTCTGTTAACCTTGGCGCTTTCGAGGTTAACGGCAATGAAATTTTGGATCAAATCTGTATTGGAAGCAGCGGATTCTATAAAATCGATAATTTAAAACTGACTGCAAGGGCATTTTGCACAAATCTGCCGCCTCAGGGGCCTTTTAGCGGTTTTGGTCTTTCGCAGGGAGCTTTTGCCGTAGAACGCCATGTATCATTAATTGCGGACACACTCTCCCTTGATCCTGCTTTATGGCGGCAGGAAAACGCCACACCGACAGATATTCTTCCCGGCGGCTTTACCGATATATTGTTCGATAACGCGGCAAAAATGAGCGACTACTACCGCAAGTGGTCGGCTTACGAACTTTTAAGGCAAACCCATAAAGGCTCGCTCCCCGATGCTGGAGAAATGCCGCGCGGGATTGGAATGTCTATCGGTTTTCAGGGTAATGGTTTATTGTACAACGAAACACATACACATACAGTCGAAGTTACCCTAACCAAAGAAAGCAAGCTGGAAATTAAAACCAGTATTGCAAGCACGGAAGATTACAGCAAGATATGGGAAAAAATAGCCCTGCAGAATATTTCTATAGAACCGGGCATGGTAAAAATAATAACAGATAATTCACCGGATTGCGGACCTTCTTGTTCATCCAGAAATATCACCTTAATTACAAAACTGGTAGAAAAGTGCTGTGCCGCCATTCGTAAACAAAGGTTCCGCTCTCCCCTGCCTATTACCGTACGCCGTTCTTCCAAACCGGCAAACAAGGGTATTGATTATTCCTGTTTTTCCAAACCCGGCTGCGCGTGCGCGGTTGTAGAGGTAAGTATCGATCTTGTCGAATGTATCCCAAAAGTCCGCGGTGTATGGCTTAGCGTAGACGGAGGCAAAATTGTTTCCAAAAACCGCGCAAGACGCAGCCTTATTCGCGGAGCTGTTCAGGCGCTTGGCTGGGCATTTACCGAATACATCGAATACATAAACGGAGCTTTGCCAAAAAATCAATATGATAATTTTTCCATTCCAAGCTCTGTAGAAATTCCGCCAATACATATAGAATTTTTGAAGAAAGAAAAATCCGACCCAAAGGGAATTGGCGAACTTCCTTTTACCTGCATACCGTCGGCATTTTTACAGGCAGTAAGCCAGGCTATGGATCATGCCTTTAAGAATATTCCGTTAAAAAGACATGATATCTGGAATATGGTACAGCTAAGAGGTAAAAATGATAATTAACTTTATTTTAAACGGAGAAGATGTAGTTATTAACTGTGAAGCCGGAGTAAGGCTTATAGATATATTACGGGAAAACTTTGGATTGTTCGGAGCCAAGTCCGGCTGTCTTACCGGGCAATGCGGTGCGTGTTCTGTCATTTACAACGGACTTGTAAGCCCTGCCTGTCTTATTCCTGTTTTTAGAATACGGGGGTCAGAGATTATTACCATAGAGGGTTTTTCGCAGACAATGGAGTATCAGGAAATTTACGATGAATTTGCCGGTTCTCATGTCGGCAACTGCGGCTACTGTGAAGCGGGAAAAATCCTTTGCGCAGAAGCTCTCCTGGAACGAAACCCGTCTCCTTCTAAAGATGAAATTCTCTTTGGGTTTACAGGTATTAAGTGCCGCTGTACAAATGTAGAACGGCTTGTAAAAGCGGTAAACGATATCGCGGTTAAAAGGCAAAAGAGGCAGCATGGACACTAATCTTAACCAGGTATTTTATCCTGCAAATTTTAACGATTTATTTTCCACATGGAACCGTTATCCAGATGCCGTACCCTATGCCGGCGGAACAGATTTTTTAAGATGGCAGAGTATCAATATAATAAAACTGCCCAAAGTTGTTCTTTGCCTGGATAAAATAGAGGAACTTAGAAGAATAACCAGAACCGAGCAGTATCTGGAAATAGGCGCTATGGTAAAATTGAATCAATTATTTAGATTGGGAAAAATAGTGCCTCAGATTCTTTACAGGTGTATGGAAAATATAGCGGGCGTTCAGGTTAGAAATATATCGACAATAGGGGGAAATATTTGCGCCTCCTCCGGTTTGCACGATCTTTCCGCAGTTTTAACCGCTTTAGATGCCCAATACGAGATTCGCGGCGCAAACTCGACCACATGGATTTCCGCAGTCCGCTTCCACGACAAAAACCCTCTTAAAAAACAGGAAATTCTAACAAGAATACGCCTTCCGTTAATCCAATGGGACTATTCAATTTATAAAAAATTCCCTTCAAAAGACAATTTTTTGGACAATTTATCCGCGGAAGTGCTGGTTTTTCTCGCAAGAGCCAAAAAAACCATCCTTACAGACCTTAGAGTTGTGTATAAATCTGGTAAAATACTTAGAAATCGCAATAGCGAAGACAGCCTAATGGGCAAAAACCTGCCTTTAAGCCGTAAAATAGCCTTTGAATTCGTAGAAAATTGGAAGGAATTCCTGGGAGGACGCCGGGATGTAAGCGAATTTTCTAAAAATGCCCTTTTAAAAAATATAGAAGAGAATGTCTTTTTATTATCCGATTAACCGTTTTATGGTTGAAAAACCCTCTTAAATGCGATAAGCTAGTGTAATACGCAAGTTTTTGAGCATGTTTCGGCTGCCAAATAATACGGTATCCACCTTTTTGGTTGGTTTTTTTCTCTAAATAATATTTTTCTGGTTTAACGCCAGAAATAGATAGTTATGCTCTTTAAATTCGATACTTATTCTACAAAAGTTCATCTAACAAATGATCTTCCAGCAATTAATATTCCCAACGCGCTGTTTGTCTGCGACGAAAATACAAAATACATCGCAGAAAAAATAAATAACAGCAAAGCGCCGTACTGTGTGTTAAAAAGCGGAGAAGAAAATAAAAATTGGGATAGCGTAGAAAAAATAATAAAATCCGCAAAGGAAGCGGGTCTTGGCAGAGACGGAGTCCTTGTCGGAGTCGGCGGCGGAGTAATTGGAGATTTAACGGGTTTTGCCGCATCCATTTATATGCGGGGCTGTAAACTTCGGCTTGTCGCCACAACCCTGCTTGCAATGGTGGACGCGTCTGTCGGCGGAAAAACCGGCTTTGATTTATACAATATAAAAAATTTTGCAGGCAGTTTTTATCCGGCAGAGGATGTTTACATACCGCTGAATGTCCTGGAAACATTGCCTGAAAAAGAATTTAAAAGCGGACTTGCGGAATTAATAAAAACATTAATATTATGCGGCTCTAAACTTAATATTGATACTGCTTCTGTTAAGCAAGCCGATGTTCTTTCCCGCAAAATAGAACTTGCGGTAAGATTTAAAGGAAAAATTGTAAGCAAAGATTTTAAGGAAACAAAAAATAAAAGGGCTTTGCTTAATCTTGGACATACTTTTGGACACGCTCTGGAAGCCGCGGCAGGGCTTGGCTCTATTACCCACGGCGAAGCTGTAATATGGGGTATAGTACAATCATGTTATCTTGGACTAACGCTGAATATTACCCCATTACAAAGAGCAAAAGAAATTACCGGATTAATAAAATCTCTGGGTTACGACTGCTCCGCTCCGCACCCGCTTGCTGTTACAGAAACATTTAAAAATGCGCTATTCTGCGACAAAAAGAAAAAACAGGGGGAACTTACATTTATTGTCCCCAATAAAAACAGCGCCCAAATAGTAGAATTAAAAGATACAAAAATTTTGGACACAATATTAAAGGACGGATTTACCTTGTGAAAAAACTATTTATTCTGACAGTGTTTATATTTACAACTTTTTTTGCCTATTCTCAGAATAATGGCGAAAATGAAATTACCGCGGAAAATGTAGAAATTGCAAATAATGTGGGAAATATAGAGAATATAAGTAATACGGAAAATGATAATACCGTTTATATAATAGACTCTTTTAACTTTGAAATTAACGGCATTACCCGTCCATTTGCCTTAATTTTGGCGGGCGAATTATTTATAGGAGAACAAATAATTGGGTTTTCTAAACTGGAAGAATATATACAAACAAAAACACAGCTTTTGTATAATCATCGTGTTTTGGAAAGTGTCAGTATAGAATATACTATTAACGATATAAATGAGGACGGCAAATATCCTGTAGACCTTTTAATAAAAATAAAAGATACATTAAATATTATTGCTCTTCCAAAGCCGAATTATAAATCCGGTCAGGGCTGGGAACTTACAATTAATGCCCGCGATTACAACTTCCTTGGCACAATGAGCCCCCTTAGAGTCAATTTAGGTATTAAAGAAGATCAACATGGCAGGACCTTTTTTAATATAATGGCAGATTCCAATACACCTTTCAGGCTTTTTGATCTTACATGGAAATTTAAACTATATAATTATTTTGAATACAGCCCTGATATGCCGGAACCCATACACAATAAAACTACTACCGGTTTATCTGTTGATCTTCCCGTAAAAAATACAATGATAACTTTAGAATTTTACGAACATTTTATTGTTAACGAAGCCAATTCGGACAGAAATATGGAGCTGTATCCCCACATTGGTCAGCTTATGGAAGGATTATATATGTCCAGCCGCCCCCATGTTTCCTGGAAAATACCGACAGGATTGGAAATTGGAAAATACGGCGAGCTTACCTATATCCCAAGTTTATCCGCAGCCTTTAACCATGAATTACCTCAATGGCCGTTGGACATAACAAGGAAGGGTTCGTCTTTAACATTTAACCACAGTCTTTCTTTTGGAAGAATTGACTGGCAGGGGAATTTTCAAAATGGTCTTAGGGTAGAAGCATTAAACTCCATCAGTTATGGCATTAACAGTAATTCTACATCTGCGCATATCAGGCTTACAGGAACTGGACATCATAATTTTGATAATCATTTTAGTCTTTCCGGACGGTTAATGTACAGACACTGGATTAATTATGATTTCGGCTATGAATCTGCGGGCGATGTTTTGCGCGGTGTCTGGGATAATGATGTAAAAGCCGATTACATGGTTTCTTTTAATTTAGATTTAACTATGGGTGTAATGAAATTCAGACCCTCCGAATGGTTTAATGTATCCTGGTTTAGAATTTTTAATATGGATTTTCATTTAAACCCATTCTTGGATGCCGCGATTTACAGAAGCTCTGTTATAGAAAAACTATATCCCGATGCACATTTTACCTACAAGAATTTATTAACGGCGGCAGGATTAGAATTAATTATTTATCCATTATCTTTCCGCAGCCTGTTTTTAAGGGCATCTGTAGGATTTAATATGTCAACATTGGAAAATTTAAGAAACGATCCGGAAATTCATATTGGCATGGAGTTGCATTATTAAAAAAATAACGGTTGCAGGTACCGGTTATGTAGGGCTTTCTAATGCTGTTTTGCTTTCTCAGAATAACATGGTTACAGCTTACGATATTTTACAGGAAAAAACAGATAAAATAAATAATAAAATATCTCCCATTACAGATAAGGAAATTCAGGAATATTTAAATACAAAAAAACTTAATTTAACGGCAACCACCGATCCTAAGCAGGCATTCGAAAATGCGGAAATTATAATTATTTCCACGCCAACCAATTATGATCCTGCCGTTAATTATTTTGATACTAAATCTATAGAAAATGTTTTGGAACATGTTAAGATTTATGCCCCAAATGCTTTACTTGTAATTAAGTCTACTGTTCCTGTTGGTTATACAGACAGCTTACTTGGAAAATATTCCGGTATAAAATTAATTTTTTCTCCTGAATTTCTTAGAGAAGGAAGTGCCCTTTTAGATAATTTATATCCTTCCCGCATTATAATTGGAGTTCCTAAAAATGCGCCTTATACAGATTTATCCAAAGAATTTGCGGAATTGTTAAAATCAAGCGCGTTAAAAAAAGATATTGATATTCTTTTTATGGGAACTGCGGAAGCTGAATCTGTAAAATTATTTGCAAACAGTTACCTTGCGCTTAGGGTTTCTTTTTTTAACGAATTAGATACATATGCGGATCGACGCGGACTGGATACGGCATCTATAATTAAAGGTGTCTGTTTGGATCCGCGAATTGGAAATTATTACAACAATCCGTCTTTTGGTTATGGCGGTTATTGTCTGCCAAAAGATACCAAACAGCTGCTTGCAAATTACAACGAGGTTCCCAATAATATAATAAGCGCCATTGTGGATGCAAACAGAACAAGAAAAGATTACATAGCAGACAGGGTGCTGGATATAGCGGGGTTCCCGCAAAATATGTCTATTGTAATTGGTATATACCGCCTTACAATGAAATCCGATTCCGACAATTTCCGCCATTCATCTGTTCATGGAATAATAAAAAGAATAAAGGCAAAGGGAATAAAAACAATAATTTACGAGCCTAATTATAAAGAAAAAAATTATTTTAATTCCGATATAATTACTGATTTAGAAGATTTTAAAAAACAAAGCACAGTTATAATTGCTAACCGCCTGGAGCCTGAGCTGGAAGATGCTACCGGTAAAATTTTTACAAGAGATTTATTTAAAAGAGATTAGGAGTATACATGAAATACACAACTGCGTTAATTGGCTGCGGAAGAATAAGTTTTAAACATATCGAAGGTTTTATAGATAACGCGGAACAATTACAGCTAATTGCAATATGCGATACAGTTCAAAGCCGGTCCGAAGAAAAAGCTGCCGAATATAAAAAAAAGTTTCCCGATGCCGATATTTCCATTTTTACGGATTACCGGGAATTGTTATCCAAAAAAAAGCCGGACATTGTTACCATTGCGACAGAATCCGGGAATCATGCGGTAATAGCCGTAGATTGTCTAAAAGCCGGCTGTCATGTAATTTTGGAAAAACCAATGGCATTGTCTATAGAAGATGCGGATAAAATAATTTTAACCGCAAAAAAGAATAATAAAAAACTTGGCGTATGTTTTCAGAACAGATTTAACGCCCCTGTACAAAGGCTTCGCGCCGCGCTGGAAGCCGAACGATTTGGAAAAATACTGCATGGAATGGTTCAGATTCGCTGGAACAGAAATGACGCGTATTATGCCGAAGCTCCTTGGCGCGGTACATGGGCGCATGACGGCGGAACTCTTATGAATCAATGTACTCACGGAATTGATCTTTTACAATGGATGATGGGTGAAGACGCGGTAAGGGCACAGGCGCAGACAAGGCGTTTTACACGCCCCATAGAAGCGGAAGATTTTGGCGCCGCAATTATTGAATTTAAAAGCGGCGCTGTGGGAATTATAGAAGGAACTGCCAATGTTTATCCAAAAAATTTAAACGAAACTCTTTCTATTTTTGGAGATAAAGGTACTGTTGTTATAGGCGGGCTTGCTGTAAATAAAATAGAAACATGGCGTTTCTCGGATGCGGAAGTTTTAGGAGATACCGAAGATAAAGTTTTGGATCCAAACGAAAAAGACCCGCCAACAGTTTATGGTTTTGGACACTCCGCCCTTTTTAAGGATTTTATAAATTCAATTAAGAACAATACGCAGCCTTTAATTTGCGGAGAAAGAGGCAAGAAGGCTCTGGAATTAATTTTAGCAATTTATAAGTCTCAAAAAACGGGCAAACCGGTTAACTTGCCGTGTAAATTTTCCACACTTAATATGAGGGGGCATTTTGCATAATGAAAGTACCTTTTTATGACGCTACAAGGGAATATAAACTTTATAAATCCGAATTCGATAATGCTATTTCCAATGCAGTATCGTCCGGCGCTTTTATTCTTGGAAAACAGGTTTCGGAATTCGAAGAAGCTGTATGTAATTATACGGGCGCAAAATATGCTGTAGGCGTTGCCAATGGCAGCGATGCCCTGGTAATTGCATCCGATATATTGGAATATAAAAATAATGCGGAAATTATAACTCCTGTTTTTACTTTTTTTGCATCTACCTCGTGTATAGCCCGTCTTGGCGGAAAACCAATTTTTTGCGATGTAGACGAAGAAACATTTAATATTAATTTTACAGATGCAGAAAATCGTATAACAAACAAAACCAAAGGAATACTTCCTGTGCATCTTTTTTTGCAGACTGCGGATATGACTTCCTGCATGGAACTTGCAAAAAAATATAATCTTTCTGTTTTAGAAGACGCGGCAGAAGCTTTTGGCATGAAAACAAAATACAATGGCGAATACATACACGCGGGGCTTATTGGCGATTTTGGAATATTTTCGTTTTTTCCGACCAAAACCCTTGGAGGGTATGGCGACGGCGGAATGATTATTACCAATAACGAAGAATTATATAAAAAAGCAAAAAGTTATCGTGTTCATGGCGCTTCTAAAAAGTATCACCATGATTATATAGGTTATAATTCACGGCTGGATACTCTTCAGGCTGCTATACTGCAAGTAAAACTTTCGCATATAAATAAATCGCTGGAATTAAGAAAAAAACACGCGGCATTATACCGGAAATTGTTAAACGATCTTCCGCAGATTAAACTGCCTGTTATTAAAGACGGCAACCAGGAAGTAAATTATGTTTTTTGCATTAAAGCAGAAAAAAGAGATGCCCTGGAAGCTCATCTTAATTCCAGGGAAATTGGAACTTCTATTTACTACCCTGTTCCGCTTCATTTACAAAAATGTTTTGAATATTTGGGATATAAAAAAGGCGACTTTCCTGTTGCAGAAAAACTATGCGAAACTGTTTTGGCTCTTCCAATGTTTCCCGAATTAAAAGAAGAAGAAATTAGTTTTGTATGCGAAAGCATAAAAGAGTTTTATAAATGAGCAATAAATTATTTTATATTCATGAATCCAGTTATGCAGACGAAGGCGCGGAAATTGGAGAAGGTACAAAGATTTGGCATTTTTGTCATATTATGCCCGGCGCTAAAATTGGCAAAAATTGTTCTTTGGGACAAAATGTTAATATTGGTTCGCGCGCTGTTATTGGGAACGGTGTAAAGATTCAAAACAATGTTTCTGTTTACGACGATGTAATTATAGAGGACGATGTTTTTTGCGGACCTTCCTGTGTATTTACAAATGTTATTAACCCAAGATCTTTTGTAGAGCGCAAACATGAATATAAAAAAACCATTGTTAAAAAAGGTGCTTCTATTGGCGCAAATGCGACAATTGTATGCGGTGTTACTATTGGGGAATATGCTCTTATAGGCGCGGGAAGTGTTGTTACAAAAGATATTCCTGCATACGCGCTTGTATACGGTAACCCCGCCCGTGTACATGGCGCTGTAGATATAAATGGGGATAAGATAAATTAAAATTTTATGAAACTTTCATCTTTTGCCAATATTCCAAAAAAACTCAATTTGCTTTTATCGCGCAAGCAAAAGCTGCATTTATTTATTTTAATTTTGTTTACTTTATTTTTATCTGTTATGGAAACTGTAGGAATTTCTGCAATTATGCCTTTTATTACCGTTGCGTCGAACCCTGCCGTATTAGACGAAGGCGTTTATAAAGAAGTTTTTAATTTTCTTGGCTTTAACAGTAAAACATCTTTTATTGTAACATTTGGTTTTTTACTGGTAGGTTTTTATTTTTTTAGAATGGTTTACAATGTAGGATACACTTATATAATAAATAAGTTTTCTCTTGGTACTCACAGGGGGTTTTCGCTTAATTTATTTAAAATATTTTTCAAGATACCTTATAGAAATTTTGTCCAAAAAAACATCGGCGAAATTATCTATATAATCTCCGGCGAGACAGGCAGAACAAGCAATTTAATATTAAATGTAATGCAGGTATTGTCCGAATCATTTACTGTTTTAATGATTTATGTCTTAATGATATTTGTAAATTGGCGCATGACACTTGTTTTAACAGGACTTTTATCTATAGTAGCTTACCTTATTGTTACTATACTAATTAGGAGAACACGGCGGCAAGGAGTAAAATTAACGGAAGCCAGTTTAAAGCAATCAAGAATATTCAGAGAGTCTTTTGATAATTTTAAATTTATAAAGTTGCGCGGTAGTGAAAAAGATAAAATAGATAAATTCCAAACTTCGGCAAAAGCTGTGGCAAGAGCAAGTATAATAAGCACGACACTGGGTGTTCTTCCGCGTAATATTCTGGAAAATATCGGTTTTTCCATGTTAATCTGTGTTGTAATTTTTATATTTTGGAAAATGGATTCTCCGCAAAGCGTTATTCCAATTATTAGTATGTATGCTATTGCATTATACCGTATGCTTCCCGCATTAAATCGAATGTTGTCAGCTGTTAATAATATTGCATACAACCAGAATTCACTTGACAATGTTTACAATGCGGTTCATCAGGAAACAGAAAATGAAGGCAGCAGTACCATTTCTTTTGATAATTATATAAATATAGATTCCATTTTTTTTAGATATAATACCGGAGCAGAAGTATTAAAAAATATTTCGTTTAAAATAAACAAAGGAGAAAGTATAGCTGTTACGGGTGAATCCGGATCAGGTAAATCTACACTTGTAGATATTTTAATAGGTATTCATAAACCGAATTCCGGCACTCTTTTTATAGACGACATTCCTTTAACAAGCGAAAATATCCGTTCATGGAGAAATAAAATTGGTTATATTCCCCAGAACATTTATCTTTTTGACGGAACAGTTGCGGAAAATGTTGCGTTTTCGTCTGAATTAGATGAAGAAAAATTAATTAATGTTTTAAAAATGGCAAACATCTGGGATTTTCTTAAAAAAAACAATGGTATTCATACAAATGTTGGAGAGGGCGGCATTCAGCTTTCCGGCGGTCAGAAACAACGCATTGGCATTGCGCGCGCTCTTTATACCAATCCGGAAGTTCTTGTTTTAGATGAAGCTACAAGCTCTTTGGACAACGAAACCGAAGGAAGAATAATGGACGAGATTTATTCTGTAAGCAAAGATAAAACCTTAATTGTTATTGCCCACCGCCTTACCACAGTAGAAAGATGCAAACGGCATATTGTAATAGAAGACGGCAAAATTAGGGTACAGGGGTGAGTAAGATATTATTTAAAGATATTTTATCTTCTGCAAATATAAAGGTGTATCATGGAAGCGATGTTTTGGTTCAGCATCCAAAAATAATACAACCTGTCAGAGCGTTAGATTTTGGAGCGGGATTTTACACAACAGCAAACATTGAACAGGCAAAAAGTTTTGCAAAAAGGGTTCAAGATAGAAATGGAACATCTGAAAAACATATAAGCGTTTATTCATTAAATATAGAACTAATAAAAAAAATGAATTGTTTGTATTTTAATAAACCCGATAAAAAATGGCTGGATTTTGTTTCTGCCAACAGAAATGGAATTTATAGTGGAATAAATTACGATATAATATATGGACCGGTTGCTAACGATACTATTTTCAGAACATTCATTGCGTATCAAAATGGTATATTAAGCGAAAAAGAAACTATAAAAAGATTAAAAATAAGCAGATTATATAATCAAATGGTATTTACAAACGAAGAAGCATTAAAATGTATTGAATTTTTTGATAAGTTGTAATTTATGACAGAAATTGAATTTAAATCGACCTTACAAATGCTTATTCCTATGGTTATTCAAGTTATTATAGATAAAAGAAATGTATCTGTAATAGAAGCTGTTAAACTGTTATATATTTCCGGATTATATAAAAAGCTGGAAATAGAAAAAACAAAATTATGGCATTTAAGCCCTCTTGCTCTTTACGAAATACTTGACATTGAATTGACTACAGGTAAATTAGTTTTTCCTACGGAAGCATAATTTATGAAAACCAATATAAAAAATGATTTTTTAATTTATGTAATAGAAGAATACAAATATTTAGAAAATATTAATGCTGATGCTCTTATGCAATTATTTACAAAATACAATATTTTTGACTACATTATTAAACATTATGATGCCTTGCATACATTGGGCGGAAGAGCAATTGCAGATGATATAAATTTGTTTGTAGAAAGAAAGCAGCTTGCGCATAACAGAATATAAATATTTATAATAAAAATACTGGCAGTAAAATGGAAATTATAGTTGAACCATTAGAAAAAGCATTAATTTCTCTTAAAGAAGCATGGGTAGAGTTTCAAAAAAATACTGCAAATACATTTGTAAGAGATTCAGTAATCCAGCGTTTTGAATATGCTTTTGAAATGTCGCATAAATTTTTACGCCGTTTTTTATCAGAAACCGAGCCCAACAAGGCAGAAGTATCCGAAATGTTTTTTAATGAGCTAATCCGTCTTGGCTGTAAGCGCGGTCTACTGTTAAACGATCTTGAAACATGGGATAAATACAGAAAATTACGGAATTTAACAAGCCATAATTATGATGAGTTTAATTCAGAAAGTATTATATTAATTATTCCCGTTTTTATCGAGGATATTGACTATCAGTTGGTAAAAATTAAAGAAAAAACCAGCCAGCAAACTATATTTATTCATATCGATGAAAATCATAAAAAACTAATAATTTCGCTGTTAAGAGAAATACCCGAAATTAATAATTGTTCGGTTTACCTTTTTGGTTCAAGAGTAAATGGAAAATCAGTTAATTTTTCTGATGTTGATATTGCAATTGATTATGAAGGGAAGGTTTTGCCTGATAATTTTAAATTACAACTATCATCTTCATTTGAAAATTCATTACTTCCATATAAAGTAGATATAATTGATTTAAACTCAGTTTCTCCTGTTTTTAAGACAAAAATAGAAAAAGATTTTGTAAAGATTATTTAATTAATGCGCATAACAGAACATGAAAGAAATACAATAATCGAAGCTGTAAAAAGCACTGACCCGGATGCCCGCGTTTGGCTTTTTGGTTCCCGCGTAGATGACAATAAAAAAGGCGGAGATATTGCTGTTCTTTCGGAAAGTATCAGAAAAGATGTAATGAAGGAAATACAGGTAAGGCGTTATATCTGTGACAGAATTGGCGAACAGAAGATTGACATTGTAACATCTAAAGACGGGAAAGAAGCTATTTTCCAGCTGGCAATGTTTTACTTTATGGATAAAGGTTCAATAAAATTACTTAAGGAAAACCTTGACTCTGTCAACTTAAGTTTAAAACGACTTTTGTATTCTTGGGAAATTTGTAATAAAATAGGTTTAAAAGAAAATTATTCTGAAGAAGACTTTGTGGAATATGAAGCAATGACATCCAGATATACCAGAACTACAGATATGTTAATAAACAAGGTTTTACGAAGTTTAGATGCTAGTTTATCGATACAGGAACTGTTATTGATGCTGCAAATAATTCGGAAAAACGCGGCATTGCAGATGCTAAAGATTTGCGTAATTTAAAAGATTTAAGAAATTCAATTGCTCATGAATATATTACAGAGAATATCGTGCGTTTTTTTGATAAAGTTCTTGAGTTTACCCCTCTTTTGAAAACTGTTATTGAAAATCTTAATGAATATTGCAAGAAGTATTTATGATTTTTGGAAAAATTGCCGGTAAAATACTAATAAAAAAAAGAATGTATGTAAATGTTATTTAACTCCCTTGAATTTGCAATATTCCTTCCAGTAGTTTTCTTTCTATACTGGTTCTGTACATCTAAAAATCTCAAACTTCAAAATTTTCTCATAGTTATTAGCAGTTATTTTTTTTACGGATGGTGGGACTGGAGGTTTTTGAGTCTTATCTTCATTAGTACCCTGCAAGATTATTTTGTGGCTTGGAAGATTAAAAATACTTCTAATAAACAAAAACGGAAAATATGGCTTCTTGTCAGCATTGTAGTAAATATTGGCATTTTAGGTTTTTTTAAATACTACAACTTTTTTGTTGAAAACTTTGTTGCTGCCTTTACCTTTTTTGGAATTAGTCCTAATGTTTGGTCGCTAAGAATCATATTGCCTGTAGGAATTAGTTTTTATACCTTCCAGACAATGAGTTATACAATAGATGTATATAAAATGAAGCTGGAACCAACAAAAGATTTTATTTCTTTTGCAGCATTTGTATCATTTTTTCCACAGTTGGTTGCAGGACCTATCGAGAGAGCAGCTAACTTACTTCCGCAATTTCATGTAAAGCGTACCTTTAATTACGAAAAAGCTGTTGAAGGTATGAGGCAAATTCTTTGGGGATTATTCAAAAAAATAATAGTTGCCGATAGCTGCGCTGTTTATGTAGACTATGTTTTTAAAAATTATCAAAATCAAACCGGCTTCACCTTATTTCTGGGCGTTGTTTTCTTTGCATTTCAAATTTACGGCGACTTTTCCGGTTATTCAGACATCGCAACAGGCACAGGAAAATTATTGGGCTTTAATCTGATGCGCAACTTTAAGTATCCGTATTTTTCGCGCGATATAGCGGAATTTTGGCGGCGTTGGCATATATCGCTTACCACATGGTTCCGCGATTATATTTATATACCTATGGGCGGCAGCCATGTTTCAAAAGCAAAAGTTGTTCGCAATACATTTATTATTTTCTTAATCAGCGGTTTTTGGCATGGTGCGAACTGGACATTTATTGCTTGGGGTGTACTCCATTCAATTTTATTTATGCCTTTAATTTTGCTGGGTAAAAACAGAAAATACACGGATACCGTAGCCATTGGAAGAATATTTCCCAATATAAAGGAAATTTTCCAGATTGGCGCGACATTCCTATTGGTACTTACCGGATGGGTGTTTTTCAGATCAGAGAGTATTCTTCATGCTGTTGAATATTTTAGAGGAATGGCAAATAAAAGTTTATTTTCTTTGGCATCATTGTACAATAAAAAATCGGCACTGGTTATTATCATTTTTATTTCAGCTATGATAATTGTGGAATGGACTGAGAGAAATTCCCGGTTTGGATTAGAAAAGCTTGCATTAAATTGGAAAAAGCCGTTTCGGTGGTCAATATATTTATTTATAGTATTTCTTATTATTACATTTGCTAAAACAGAAGGAACCCCTTTTATTTATTTTCAATTTTAAGGATTTATTCATGAGGCGTTTTATTATATTGATTTTTCTCTTTGCCTTTTTAACTGTCCTTATTTATCCGATCTATCTTTTTGTTTTTGGATCTATTCCCGGCATAACATTACCTAATTTGACTTATAATTTAGGCAGTGCCGGGCATTTACATTCCAGATTACAAGAGGTAAAAGGTTATAAAGATGTGGATATTTTATTTCTGGGTTCATCTCATGCATACAGAGGGTTTGATGTCAGAGTTTTTGAGAAATATGGTTTTTATACATTTAACTTAGGTTCATCTTCGCAAACTCCAATTCAAACGCAGTTACTTTTAAACCGTTACTTAAATAAACTAAATCCAAAATTAATAATTTACGCAATTTCTTCAGGACCATTTACTTCGGATGGAGTGGAATCGGCTATAGATATTATATCTAATGATAAAAACGATAGATTTTCTTTAAAAATGGCTATGAAAATAAATCATCTTAAAGTATACAACACATTAATATATGGAAGCATACGAGATATTTTAAATTTAAATTCAAGTTTTTCCCAGCAAATACATTTGGGGGATGATACATACATATCCGGTGGATATGTTGAAATAAACACAGAGCGTTCTTATAATGAATATAAAATACAAGCAGATGAATCAAAAAAAGAACAGGAAGAAAAATACCGGCAATATCAATGGGACGCCTTTAATAAAATAATTTCTAATTTTAAAAACCGAAATATAAATTATATCCTAGTTTGTACACCTGTTGCAGATACCATAAATATTGAATTCGATAATAAAATAAAACAATATGGCGACTATTACAATTTTAATGATATTTTTGATTTTTCTGACGACCTTTTTTATGATTCTAACCATCTAAAACAAGAAGGCGCTGAAATATTCTCGGCCAGCGTAGCAGATTTTGTTGTTTCTTTAAATATTCTTAGTAAATCAGAATAAAAATATAACACTTTTTCGATTTAAGGACTTGCCAGTAGCAATGAATATTTTAATAATACCCTCTAGTTATCCAAGTGACGAAAATCCACTAAGCGGTATATTTTATAAAGAACAGGCACAGGCCTTGCATAAAGAAGGAGTTAATATAACTGTTCTGGCTTTTAATGTTGTTTTTGCCAGTTTGCGAAGAAGATTACTAAAAAGAAATTTTAAACTTATAGAATTATACTTTCTCAAAACACTTCTTGTTTGGTTCTTGGTCCAAGAATTGGGAATAATGTTGAGCAAACTTTCTATGATGAATTATTACGATGGTTAAATACAGAAAGAGAAACCGCTTCTTATTTTGTTCACTACTTTTCGACGAATGAAACAAGAAAAGCAATGGAGAGTGGTGAATATTCATTAAAATCTGCAAAAGAGAAGCTTGAGAAAATATTAAATAAATGCGGAAATAACAACTTCATTATTAGAACGACTCCAAATTTAGAAGCAGCTACTCATGTAATCTGTGATACTGGGTTGGGATTAAATTTTAAGATAGGAAATAATAGATATTATTTATTTTTACCATGTTTTTTAACTAAACAAAATGAATTGCAAGGAATAATCACTAATATACAAGGTTTAGGTTCTGTATTAACTATAAATGATGTAAGGAATTTGTATGATGGATATGTATGATTCATCTTTTATTCTTACAATTTAAATTATCTGTCAGGGGTATTTTATGCTAAAAATTGTAAAGGCATTTATTCCATATGGAATACTATCTGTCTATAAAAAAATTAAGGAAAAGTCATCTGTAATGAATGGGGGGGGGGGATATCCTGTCAATTTTTATAAATTTGTAATTGACCCTCAATGTACAATAACGGGATGGCTAGAACCCGCCCATGTTAAAATAGATCTGAATATTAACGATTGGATACAAAAGCATATTTTTCATGAAGGAATGTACGAAAAAGAAACTGTTTACAAACTTACTGAATTGTTACCATATGATGGTGTGTTTTTTGATGTTGGATCAAATATCGGCGTTTATTCTCTTAACGTATTTCATAAGGCGAAATATGTTTTTGCTTTTGAAGCTACAGAAACCACCCATGATAAATTCAAGAAAACTATAACAGATAATGAAATAAAAAACATACACTTGCATTTTAATGCTGTTGACGATAAAGATGATAAAGAAGTATCTATATTTTCGGAAGATAAATCGTTGGGAACGGTAAATAATGGTTCAAACTAAATGTTTAATGGGACTATTTTAGCTAACAAGGTAAAAACTATTACGCTAGATAAGTTTATTGAAAAAAATAATATTTCAAAAATGGATATATTAAAAATAGATATAGAAGGAAATGAATTATACGCATTAAAAGGTGGTATAAATGGAATAAAAAGATTCAGACCTATTATTTTTTGTGAAATTAATCCAGAATTAAACAAAAAAGCTGGTTACTCGGGAAAAGAATTATATAACTTTATTGTCCAGGAATTAAGATACGAATCGAAAATATTAATTGGCAATCAATTTAAACGAATATCAATTTTGGAAGCAACATCAGGTCAGCATAATATATTTTTCTTCCCGTTGTGAATATTGAGATATAATAAACGAATCTATCGTATCCAATTAGAGATTAAAAATATGTGGGAAAATCCAATTTTAGTGTTGCTGCAAAAGATTTAAAGCCAAATCTCTAGTTAGCAGTATATTGCAAATGACGCTTGAAAAAACAATGGAATATAAATATAATTAAGATAAATAAATTATTGAGTTAACAGGAGATTAATATATGAAAATGAATACTATTAATACTAAACCTAATCAAATTTGTACCCGTTGCGTTATGGATACAACCGATCCCGATATTGCTTTCGATGAAAATGGCTATTGCAATCACTGTACAAATGCAATAGAGCGTCTGAAGCAGCCGCCTTATGGCTTACCGCCAGCAGAAAAGGAAAAAGCATTAAATGAACTTATACAAAAAGTTAAAAAAGCCGGCGAGGGCAAAAAGTATGATTGCGTTATAGGTTTAAGTGGCGGGGTTGATTCCACTTATTTGGCATATCTAGTAAAACAATGGGGATTGCGCCCTATTGCGGTACATATGGATAATAATTGGAATTCAAAGGAGGCTGAACATAATATAAGTAATATTTGTAAAATATTAGGGTTTGATGAAAAAAGAGTCGTTCTTAATTGGGAAGAATTTAAAGATTTACAGCTAGCGTTTCTTAAAGCATCTACTCCTGATTCGGAAATTCCTAGTGATAATGCAATTTTTTCTGCACTCTGGAATACGGCAAAAAAATATAAAATAAAATATATTTTGGCCGGATATAATCAAGCATCCGAAAATATTCTTCCGGGAGCATGGGCGCAGGGTTATTTTGATGAAATATATATTAAATCGCTTCATAAATTATTTGGAAAATTAAAAAAAATCTCATTCCATATTCTTACTACCTTTGAACTATTCTTTAACTACCGATTTTACAATACAAAACTTGTAAGTACCCTTGACTATGTTTTTTATGATAAAGAAAAAGCAAAACAAATTATAACTAATGAATTAGACTGGAAGGACTATGGCCGCAAACATGGAGAATCAACATATACACGAATATTTCAGGAATATATATTACCTGTAAAATTTGGATTTGATAAACGAAAAGCACACCTCTCCAGTTTAATTGCTGCTGGTCAATTATCAAGAGAGGAAGCAATCCGTCAACTATCAGTGCCCATATATCCTAATGAAAAAAGCATTCAAGAAGATATTAATATTTTATGTCAAAAATTTGAAATTTCTATAGATGAATTTGAACACATAATGTCCTTACCAATCAAGTCTATTAATGATTATCCTAATGATAGTAAAAATATAAAATTGAGATTATTAAAAATCACAAGAAATATATACAAAAATATAAAACCTATATTTATTTCCAGTTCTAGAAAAAACATATTATTATGAAAACAGTATTAATAGTAACATATATGCCGCTACACAAAGAACCAAGAGTTATAAGACAAATACAGGCATTATCTAATGATTATCAAATATTTACTATTGGAAGTACTCCTTCTAATTACAACAATATTACTCATTATAGCACTATTTCTTCTTTCAAAAAAAAATATAATAAACATATAGTTTTTAAGATATTTAGAAAATTAAATAAATATTTAAATAGATTAAAGATATTGTTAAATATTAATATATTAAATATTTTATTTAACGATCTAGGATTAGAATATATGCTATCTCAAAATATAATAAAACCTGATATTATTATTGCCCACGACTTGAATGGGTTATATTTGTCTTCCGAATTAAAAAAGAAACATAAATGGGAATGTAAAATACACTTTGATGCACATGAATACTTTCCAAATCAATTAAGCTCTTCTTTTAAATGGAAACTATTTATACGACCAATAGTTTTATGGGTATTAAAAAAATGTAAAAATGATATATCTATAATGTCCACTGTTTGCGATGGAATTGCAAGAGAATATGAAAAGTTTTTCAAATACCCTGCCGGTTCTGTCAGGGTTATTACCAATGCGGCAGATTATAATAATATCTCAAAACCGCTTAATTTAGCAGAAGACAAAATTCGCCTTATTCATCATGGCGGTGCAATTAAAGAGAGAAAGCTTGATTTAATGATAAAAATGATGAAATATCTTGATCCTGAAAAATATGAGTTAACTTTTATGTTAGTAAAATCCAATCCTAAATATTATGATTATTTGGTAAAATTGTCAAAAAAATATATAAACATTAAATTTATTGAACCCGTACCCTTTTCTGAAATAATAAATACTCTTAATAGTTATGATATTGGAGTGTATTTAATTTTACCGGAACATTATAATCATAAACATTGTCTTCCAAATAAACTATTTGAATTTATACAAGCAAGACTGGCTATTGCTATTGGTCCTTCTATAGAAATGAAAAAAATGGTAGAGCAATATAATTTGGGTATTGCTTCTGAAAGATTCACACCCAAATCTCTAGCTTCCAGTATAAAGCAAATGACACCTGAAAAAATAATGGAATATAAGATGAATGCAGATAAATATGCAAAAAAATTAAGTGGTGAAGAGAACATGGTTAAGATAAGAGATATAGTTGCTGAATTAACGAGAGTTTAAATTTGAATAATAACTTTAAATCCTATCAAATCTGTACCCGTTGTGTTATGGACACAACCGACCCTGAAATAGTTTTTGATGAAAATGGTTATTGTAACCACTGCACTAAAGCTATAAAACAACTAAAACAACCGCCGTATGGTCTGCCAACAGCAGAAAAAAAAATAGCACTAAATGAACTTATACAACAGATTAAAAAAACTGGTGAAGGTAAGAAATATGACTGCGTTATTGGATTAAGCGGAGGAGTTGACTCTACTTACCTTGCATACCTTGTAAAACAATGGGGGTTACGCCCTATCGCGGTTCATCTTGACAATCATTGGAATTCAAAAGAAGCGGAACACAATGTAAGTAATATATGTAAAATATTAGGATTTGAAGAAAAAAGAATTACTCTTGATTGGGAAGAATTTAAGGATTTACAGTTAGCGTTTCTTAAAGCATCTACTCCGGATTCAGAAATACCAAGTGATAATGCAATATTTTCAGCATTGTGGGATACTGCAAAAGAAAATAAAATAAAATATATTTTAGCCGGATATAACAAAGCCTCAGAATCCATATTGGCAAGAGCATGGTCGCAGGGTCATTTTGATAAAACATATTTCCAAACAATACATAAATGCTTTGGGAAGAATAAAAAAATGCCGTTTCGCATTCATTCCATTTGGAATACCCTTGTAAATAAAAATATTTTTAACATTAAACTTATTTCTACACTTGACTATGTCTCATATGATAAAGAACAGGCAAAAACATTAATTACAAATGAATTAGCCTGGAAGGACTATGGCCGCAAACACGGAGAGTCAACATACACCCGAATATTTCAGGAATACATATTACCTGTAAAATTTGGTTTTGATAAACGCAAAGCTCATTTTTCCAGTTTAATTGCTGCAGGGCAAATTACAAGGGAAGAAGCTGTAAAAAAATTATCAGAGCCATTATATGCTGATAAAGAAAGTAAACAACAAGATATAGATATTTTATGTAATAAGTTTGGAATAACAAAAAATGATTTTGATAATATTATGGCATTACCGGTAAAATCTTATAACGATTATTACAACAACCATAAAACACTTCGATATAATTTATTAAAACTAATAAAATTTATCCTAAGGAAATAAGACAATGAAAATCCTAACCATTATTGGCGCTCGTCCGCAATTTATTAAAGCTGCTGTCTTAAGCCGCTATATCCGCAATAACCCTTCCTGCGGGATTACAGAAACTCTTTTGCATACTGGTCAGCACTACGATCAAAACATGAGTGATATTTTTTTTACAGAAATGGAAATTCCACAGCCGGATATAAACCTTTGTGTTGGATCAGGCAGCCACGGCAAAACAACAGGACTCATGTTGGAAAAAATAGAAGAAGTTATTATTGATCGTAAACCGGATACGATCTTGGTATATGGCGATACCAATTCAACTTTATCAGGCACACTTGCGGCGAGTAAGCTCCATGTTCCGGTTGCCCATGTAGAGGCGGGTTTGCGTTCTTTTATGATGGCTATGCCGGAAGAACAAAACCGCCGTTTAACAGATCACCTTTCTACTTGGTTGTTTTGCCCAACACAGACAGCTGTGGATAATTTAACTAGAGAAGGAATATTAAACCAGGATAACAATACTCTACCCTCTCCTGACAATAAATGTGTTATAATGACCGGCGATATAATGTACGATGCCTCTATATATTATAGAAATAAAAGTAATATTCAAATAAAAGAAAAAGATTTTATTTTATTAACGATTCATCGTGCAGAAAATACAGATGATCCTGTTCGACTTACATCAATAGTAAATGCTGTAAACAGTTTATCAGATTATAAGTTTATTTTTCCTGTTCATCCCCGCACTAGAAAAGTTTTAGAACAGCAAAAACTGATATTTAATTCTCATGTAAAAATGATAGAACCAGTTGGCTATTTAGAAATGATCGCTTATGAATCTGCCTGCACTGCAATTTTAACGGATTCTGGCGGAGTCCAAAAAGAAGCATATTTCTTTAATAAACCATGTATTACCATGCGTGATTCCACTGAATGGGTAGAACTTGTTACAACCGGTTGGAATACACTAACGGGCGCCGATACGAAAAAAATCATTACAGCAGTAAAAAATCTTCACACCCCCGAACACTCCCCTGCCCTTTACGGTGACGGTAATTGCGCGGAAAAGATATGTGATATTTTAAAACAACAAGAGTTATAGAAAAAAATATCTCAAAACTAAAAACACAAGGTCTAATTGAACGAATAGGCGCAGATAAAGGCGGATATTGGAAAGTAATCAAAGAATAAAGCCTTATTCCATTACTACTGGAATATATATTTCATTGCCACTGGAATAATACACGTTAACAAAAAAATCTATTGACAATTCTATGAAATACTATAGTATTATATCTATGGATTTTAATACAGTACTGGATAATTTGGTTTTTTTATTAAAGCCCTCAGATCCTTATAAAATAATACTTTTTGGCTCTCGTGTTACAGGAAAATCAAACGAAGATAATGATATTGTCTTTTCACTGCCAGTAAGCAATTGAAAATGATACTCCATATAATGTCTACAAAATAAAAACATTAACCTTTAACCTCAATAACATACAAGGAGAAAACAATGTCAAACACAGAAATCTTAAAAAAAATTTCCAATAAAACCGTAAAAACCGGTGTTATTGGTCTTGGCTATGTAGGCCTGCCGCTTGCAGTTACTTTTGCAAATAATGGTGTAGAAATACTTGGCTTCGAAAAAAATAAAGATAAAGCAAAGGCTGTAAACGAAGCGCAGAATTACATTGGAGATGTTACAGATGCAGACTTAACAAATGTTGTTAAAGAAACAAAAAAACTTTCCGCCACTGCCGATTTTACAAGAATCAAAGAATGTGATGCTGTAATTATCTGCGTTCCAACACCACTCGATAAATTTAAAAAACCCGATATGAGCTATATAGAAAGTTCATGTATTGATATAGCAAAAAATATGAAGCCCGGTACATTTATCAGCTTGGAAAGTACTACCTACCCTACCACGACCGAAGATTTTATGAAACCTATTATCGAAAAAGAATCCGGGCTAAAAGAAGGTAAAGATTTTTGGCTTTGCTTTAGCCCCGAGAGAGTCGATCCGGGTAATATAAATTATAAAACGGATAATACTCCAAAAATAGTGGGCGCGCTTGGTACAGAAGCTGCGGAAATTGCAGAAGCGCTTTACGGTCTGGCTATAAAACATCTTCATATGGTTTCTTCTCCGCGCATAGCAGAAATGACAAAAATATTGGAAAATACCTACAGGCTTGTTAATATTTCTTTAATAAACGAACTTGCTCTTCTTTCCGGAAAAATGAATATCGATATTTGGGAAGTAATAGAAGCGGCAAAAACAAAACCTTACGGGTTTCAGGCTTTTTATCCCGGTCCCGGTATCGGCGGACACTGTATTCCTTTGGATCCTTTCTATCTTGAACATATCGCTAAAAATTTTAATTTCGAATTATCAATGATACATACTGCCGGCGCCATAAATGATAGAATGTCACATCGTATGATGAATAAAATTTCCTTTGCGTTAAACAGACATAAAAAATCAATGGGCGGTTCTACCATTCTTTTTATGGGTATTGCTTATAAGCCTGATATTGCAGACGCAAGAGAAAGCCCTGCATTGCTCATAATGGATCAACTTAAAAAAAAGGGCGCTAATATTTTGTATCACGATCCATATATTCCGGAATTTACGGATGATCATGGGAATAAATATATATGTTCAGAATTAACGGATAAATTACTTTCAGATGCGGACTGTGTTGTTTTTACTACCAATCATAGCTGTTTTAAGGTGGAGCAAATTATAGAAAAAGCAAAATTAGTTGTCGATTTACGAAATGCGGTTAAAAGCGTAAAAATAGAAGACGGAAAAGTTTTTAAGTTATGAAAGGTTATTATATATTTTTATCTAATACACCTGTTGCTTCTTTTTCCAGCGGGGTCGGAGATAAAATACTTACCCAAATAAAATGCCTAAACGATAACGGAGTTATAACAAATAAACTTTCCTTATACAATAAACCGGGTATTATAAATAAATTAAAAATAAAATTTACCTCTAATTATTATAACAGTTTTTTACCTTCAGATTTTATTGATTGTAATTTTTTTTATTTTAGACGGTTTATGGCTTCTTGTTCGCTGCTTGGTCTATTAAAATATATAAAAAAAAATACAAATGCAAAGATTTTAATTGAATTTCCAACTTATCCTTACGATAAAGAAGTTGGTAAAGGTTTAAATAATCGTATAACTTTATTTATAGATAAAATATTCAGAAAAAAACTAAATAAATATGTCGATAGAATAGTAACCTTTAATAATGACAATATTATTTATAAAATTAAAACAATACAGATAGCTAATGGAATAGATTGTGCAAAAATCCCTGTTCGCACCCGCATTATTGACAATAACTCCATTAATATTACCGCTATAGCGCAATTTTCTAATTGGCATGGATACGAAAGATTAATTAAGGGGCTTCATTTATATTATCAAAATAATCCGGCAAAAAAAATATATTTACATATGGCGGGTAATGGGGATTACCTGTCTTTGTACAAACAACTTGCAGAAATTCTTAATCTAAAAAAATTCGTGCATTTTTATGGATTTTTAACCGGCTCTGAATTGGATGATTTATTTAATAAAAGCAATATTGCCGCATGTTCATTGGGCTGCCATAGAATAAATGTATTTAAAGGAAGTTTCTTAAAAAGCAGAGAATATCTTGCACGGGGTATGCCAATGATTTCGTCAACAAAGATAGATGTTTTACCGGATAATTATCCGTATTGCTTTTATGTACCGGAAAATGAAACACCTATAAATATTCAAAGTGTTTTGGATTTTTATAATCAAATAACTGACAATAATAATATAAAAGATATTGCAAAAGAAATACGGCAGTTTGCGGAAACACATTGCGATATTTCTATAACAATGAAACCGGTAATTACCTATCTTTTAACTTCGGGAAATAATTTATGATCATTCTTGGAATATTTACAATTAACCAAATACGCACAGGCGGAGATCGCCGTTATCTGGAACTAATGGAGCAATTAGCGGAAAGAGGCAATAAAATCTTCGTAATAATGAATACCTATCTGGATTACACGCCAAAGTTTTTTACTAAAATAGAAATACCCATAAAATATATCCGGCGCGGCTTCCCTCCGGCTTCGTTTTTATTTAAAAAAAATGTAAAAAAATATTTTAATTTTATTGTTAATAGTTTAAATAATTCGCGTATTAATTTTATACATATACACGGAGATATATACTTAAAAGCGGCTATTTTTTTAAAAAAGAAACTTAATACACCTCTTTTTTATGCATCCAGAAACGATGATATTCAAAGAGATAATGTTATTAGAAAATACGATACATTATCAATTAAAGATAAATTATATTATTTTATACTAAATAAAAAATATAAAAGCAGGGAAAGGTTAATCTCTAAATACGCGGAAATAATTACTCTTCAAAGCTGCGGAGATAGAGACATTTTTTGCAAACGAAATAAAATTCAAATTTCCAAATCGATTATAATTCCCGGAAACATAGGGCTGCCGCGCTGTACAGAAGAATGGAAAAATAAAAATACTTCTGCAACAGTAAAAAATCTTCTTTTTGTCGGTGCTTTTTCTGTAAGTAAAGGCGTTCTTCTTATTCCGCCTATTCTTGCAGGTCTTAAAGAAAGAGGATATGGAAATTTACATTGTACAATTTTAGGCAGAAATGAATTTCCAAAACTAAATAAAGCTATAGAAAAATATAATCTGCAAGATATGGTTACTTTACCGGGTCATTCGGATCCTTTTCCGTATCTTGCAAAGTGCGATCTTTTTCTTTACCCTGCCCTGTACGATGCTTACCCTGATGCAGTTCTAGAAGCTCTTCATTCAGGATGTCCTGTTCTGGTTTCTTCTGTAGGCGGCTTACCTGATATGCTGCATTATCCTGAATTGCTTTTTAACCCCAATAATATAAATGAAGCAATCGATAAAATAGAAAAATGTATTTTAGATACTTCTTTTTATTCCCATATTAAAAAACTTTGCCTAGAAAGAGCAAACTTCCACCATTTTAACTGGCCGGAACAATTCGAAAAAGCCATGACAAATTTTAATGTTTGATTTTTTATTTAACCTTATTATATATCCAATAACACTTATTCTTGAGTGTGTTTTCTCTGTCCTCTATACATCTATTTTTAAGGGAAATGTCGGTATCGCCCTTGCGGGATTAAGTCTTGCCGTTAATTTACTATGCCTACCCATGTACACCAAGGCAGAACAATTACAACAGCTAGAACGGGATATTCAAAAAAAACTTGCAAAAAAAGCGGCGAGTATAAAAAAACATTTTACGGGGGACGAACGGTATTTTATACTTTCTAATTACTACAGAGAAAATAATTATCACCCGCTTTATTCACTGCGAAGCTCATTAAGCCTTCTAATTCAAATCCCCTTTTTTATTGCAGCTTACAATTTTCTTGTAAATTTGGATATATTAAATGGAAAATCTTTTTTCTTTATTAACGATCTTTCCCTGCCCGACAGTTTATTTGCTTTTTCTTCTTTTTCTATAAATATCCTTCCTATTGCAATGACTGCAATAAATCTTATTACCGGCATTATTTATAGTAACGATTTATCGACAAAAGATAAAATACAGCTCTATATAACACCCTTTATTTTTCTTCTACTTCTTTACAATTCTCCTTCGGCGCTGGTTTTATACTGGACTATTAACAATATATTTTCCCTGTTTAAGACTCTATTATTAAAAATAAAAAATCCGCAAAAAATCATTTATATCATAAGCTGTTCTCTTGCATTTCTCTTTGTTTTATATATATTTTTTATCCGGCATAACGCACCCGACAGAGCGTTTCGCAATAAATTAATTGCCGCGGCTATTCTTGCTTTTTTTATTTTATTACCCCTTATACTTAAAGGTATTCGTTTTATTATAAGAAAAGCAAACATTGAATCTATTGTAAATAATTACCCGCTCAGACTTTTTATTATTTCTCTTGCCGCTTTTTGGCTTTTAGCAGGATTTTTTATACCTTCGAATATTATATCATCTGACCCTGTCCAATTTGCAGTTAACAACATTCAAAATCCATTAATGTTTATTTACTTCCCGTTAATACAAGGAGCCGGATTATTTCTTTTTTGGCCGCTTATACTCTATTTTCTTTCTGCCAAAGAAAATAGAAATATAATTTCTCTTACTGCCGCAGCCGCAACCTTATACTTCTTTACAAATTATTTTATTTTCCAGCCAAATTATGGTATTATATCTCAAACATTGCAATTTTCACTTATATCGGGACAGTATCTTTCAAAAAGCATAGCCTTTTCTTTAATAAATATATTCTGCTTTATTATTATTCTTGCATCAATTATCTTTCTTTTTAAATTAAAAAAAATACGGTTTGTTTTTAGTTTTTTAATTATTCTTTCTCTTGGGACTTTTGCATACAGTTTTGTAAAAATTACAGAGATTAAAAAAAACACAATTACCTCTTTACCTGAAACATTGCTACCCTCTCCTATTCAACTTCAACATGGAACAGAAATACAAGACAGCGATAAAATATGGATAAGTACAACCGGAAAAAATGTTTTTATTATAATGCTTGATACTGCAATAAGCTCTTACTTTCCTTTGTTTCTTAACGAAAGACCGGAACTCCGGGACTCTTTTAGGGGGTTTACCTATTATCCAAATACAGCTTCTTTTTACCGTCGTACTATGTTTGGAGTTCCCCCATTATTTGGCGGTTATGAATACTCAAGCTACAATATGCAAAGGCGTAATACAGCAACAATTAAGGAACAACAGCAGGAATCTCTTACTATTTTACCGCTGCTTTTTAAAAATGCCGGTTTTTATTCTGCTGTAGCAGATATGCCGAATGTAGAATTTTTTGATACACCCGCAAAAGAATATTACGAATCTTACGGGATTCAAACAAAAGATATGGAGGGCAAGTATAACAAAAAATATATGCAAGAAGTGCTTAGTATAAATGAACTTATTTCTAATGCAAAAATAGATAAGCTTATAAAACGAAATATGCTTATGCTGTCTATCGTAAAAACATTCCCATATTTTATACGGGATTTTTTGTATAACAACGGAAATTATTTGGGTATTGCCGACTACAATTTGGATTCAGTTATGTCCGATACTACTGTGGGCAGTTATACCGCTTTGTATTATTTACCCGAACTAACAAAAACGGGCGAAGAAGAAAATACTTTTTATATAATAACAAATAATCTTGCCCATGACAGGGCATTTTTTCAGTATCCCGATTACACCCTGGAAGCGGAAATAACAAATCATGGGGATAACTTTTTTAACAGTAAAAAATCTTTTATGAAATACCACATAAATGCCGCTTCTTATATGCTCCTGACAAAATGGTTTAACAAATTACAGGAATACAGTGTTTGGGATAATACTCGTATAATTATTGTTTCGGATCATGGCGATCTAAGCATGGAACATCCGGATTTTAATGCTTTCCAAAACAATTATGTAATACCATATAATCCTATATTACTTGTAAAAGATTTTAATTCAAATGAATCATTATCAACCAACAATGATTTTATGACCAATGCGGACATTCCGCTTTTGGCATTAAAAGATATTATACATAACCCAATTAATCCATTTACCGGAAATCCGCTTGTTTCCGATAAAGATAATGGCATCTATATTTACACTCAGGGATATACAAATGCTAAATGGTATCAGGGTATTGGATTTTTAGAAAGCAATTCTTTGTTTTTTCATGTTCATAGCAATATTTTTGATCAGAAAAACTGGAAAGAATTAAAGTACCGGGATTTTAAAGATACAAAATGAGTAACAAGGAGGGAAACTGATGTTTTTATTATACATTGATCCCGGTACGGGAAGCATGTTGTTTTCCGTATTTATTGGATTGGCAGCGGCTTCGTATTTTCTTTTTAGAACATTGCAAATTAAATTAAAAGCACTTATTCTAGGCAGAAATAAAACAAGTAAAAAATACAAGAACTATGTTATTTATAACGAAGCGGATCATTATTGGCCTGTCTTTAAACCAATTTTAGACGAATTCGAAAACCGTAAAATGGAGGTGTCTTACTTAACATCATCGGAAACAGATCCGGTTTTCCAAAAAAATTATACTTTCGTTCAACCGGAATTTATCGGGAAAGGCAACAAGGCGTTTGCAACCCTTAATTTTTTGGAAGCAGATGTTTGTCTTATGACAACTCCGGGACTGGAAGTGTATCAGCTTAAAAGATCGAAGTTATGCAAACATTATTCTCATATACTGCATGATACAGGCGATGCTACCTGCTACCGTCTTTTTGGAATTGATTGGTACGATTCCATACTTCTGTCCGGTGAGTATCAAAAAAAAGATATTCGCAGGCTTGAGCAAATACGAGCCATAAAAGAAAAAGAGCTGTTTGTTGTAGGCAGCACTTATTTAGACGATTACAACAATAAAATTAAGGAATTACCCAAAGAGGATAAACATATCTTTACTGTCCTTGTTTCTCCTTCCTGGGGGCAAGGCTCTCTCCTTGCCGCACTTGGCGAAAAACTTTTAGAAAACCTTAACAATCCCGAATGGCGGGTTATTGTCCGCCCTCACCCTCAATCTAAAAAGAGCGAAGCGGAAATGCTGAAAACACTGGAAGAAAAATTTAATCATTATATTTGGGATTATAAAAGCGAAAATATAGATTCTCTTTCCAAAGCTGATATAATGATTTCCGATTTTTCCGGCATTATTTTTGATTACGCTTTTTTGTTTAACAAACCTGTACTCTACCACAGCACGGCGTTTATAAAAGAAATGTACGATGCGGGCGATATAGAGAGCGAACCATGGAAATTCGATGCTATAAAAAAACTGGGAATAGCATTGTCCGAACAGGATATTCCCCGTATAAATGATATAATTCAGAGTGCTGTTTCCGACACAGTTTTGGCGGCGGAACGGCAAAATGCCAAAGATACTGCCTGGCAAAACAGGGGCGAAAGCGGGAAAGCTGTCGTTGATACTTTAATTAATATAAGAGGGAAGCATTTATGAAAATTCCACACGGATTTTATGTAAGAATAAAAAAAATTCTAAAACCTTTTAGAGCGTTTATCTTTAAACCTCCTTTTACCAACGATGCCTTTAACAAGCAAATAGCGGAAGAACACAAGGTGACTCCCCCATTTTACCCCGATTCTTTGGAAAAATATATTACACGCATCAGCTTTGAAATATCAAATATGTGTAATTATACCCACATACATAAAAAATGTCCGGTGTCTCGTTATACCGATAAGAAAAAACTGGAAACAAGTATTGTATATAAGGTTCTGGACGAATTAGCTCTCTATAATTTTTGCGGAGAAATAGACTTCCACCGCTACAACGAACCTATGATCGATACACGCCTTTTTGAATTTATAGAATATACCAATAAAGTACTACCCAATGCAAAAATTTCCATTCTGACCAATGGTTCGCTGCTGAATCAGGAAGTAATTGAAAAATTCGAAAAATATAAATTATGGCATATAATTGTTTCTTCCTATACATTTAAGGAACATGAACGGTTAATAAAACTTAAAACAACCATACCCTACAAGGTTTATTATTCTCGGCTAGATGATAGAGAAGATATTTACAACCGCAAAGAAATTAACAGTAAACTTCCCTGCTATGCAACAATAAGAGATATAACGGTTAATTGTTACGGCGATATAAGTATTTGCTGCCTGGATTGGCAAAATCGGTTTGTTTTTGGCAATGTTTCTTCTTTATCATTAAAAGAAATTCTTAATTCAAAGCAATTTCTGGAAGTTCATCACGAACTTTTTCATGGTAAACGAACTCTGGGTATTTGTAAACGCTGCGATTGGCAAAGGTAAAAGGAATAAACATCATGCTTAATAAAGGAATAATTACAATTGCTGTAGGAAAAAAATACGCGAAACAGGCAAAGTATTTGGCACTTTCCTGCATGGTTCATGCTCCTCATATTCCCAGAGCTGTAATAACCGACTGCGGCGCATATCTAAAACCTTTTTTTGACATTATTATTGATTATAAAGAGGATTTAGGCGCACCCTTCGAAACAAAAACCCTTATTCATTTATATACCCCATTTGAAAAAAATCTGTTTCTTGATGCAGATTCCCTTGTATTTAATAATATTGATTATTATTTTTATTTTTTGGATAAATCATTTTTTCTTTATTATGGCATGCTCCGTTATAACGGACACTGGTATTATGATATTGAAAAAACAAAAAACGAACATTCTGTCGAATGGATACCGGAATTTAACAGCGGTATGCTTTTATTCTATAAAAATAAGGATTCTACAGAACTATTCAAAACCGCCAACGATTATATGAAAAATCCTACAGCACTTAATGTCGGCTATTTTAGAAAAAATATGTATCCGGACGAACCATTCTTTGCTCTTGCTTTTGCAAAAAAAGGGATTAAACCTTTCGATGACTGCGGAAGATTCTCCAGAACCCTTATAGGAGCAGAGGATATAACAATAAATGTTGTTAAAGGGTACGCACGATTTAAAAAATTCGGCTCTTTTGTTTTTCCTTCGGTTGTTCATTTTTGTGGAAAATTGGGAAGCCGTTTTTATTTTATAGAAAAAGTACGGTTATTTTTTTACACTTCATCTTTTTTTTACCGGCAATATGGGAAACTTTTAGTATTAATCAGGGATATTTTTAAGAAAAAATGATTTTATCAAGTATATACAATTTAATTATTGGCCCGATCGTCTTAATTCTGGAATCTGTTTATGGATTTCTTGTATTGGTTGTACGAAATAATCACGGTTTTGCGGTATTGGGAATCAGTGTTATTGTAAGTCTTCTTTGCCTGCCCCTGTACTTAAAAGCGGAAAAATTGCAGGAAAAAGAACGGCTTATTCAACAGAAAATGGCAAAAAAAATTGCCCAAATAAAACAATACTTTAAAAAAGACGAACAATATATGCTTATCTCCATGTATTACCGAATAAACCACTATCACCCCATTATGTCCCTTCGCAGTTCATTTGGTCTTTTAATACAGGTTCCGTTTTTCATAGCGGCGTATCACTTTTTGTCCGGCTTCGAACCATTACAGGGCGAACCTTTTCTCTGGATACGCAATTTAGGGGCACCCGATGCGCTTATTTCTTTTGGTTCTATAACTATAAATATACTTCCTGTTCTAATGACGCTTATAAATATTGTTTCAGGCTTTATTTATACACGCGGGTTCCCTATAAAAGAAAAATTGCAGCTTTATGGTATGTCTATATTTTTTCTGGTTCTTTTATATAATTCTCCGGCAGCACTGGTGCTATACTGGACCTGCAATAATATTATTTCTCTTGTAAAAAATATAATTCTTAAATCAAAACACAGCGGTTTAATATTTTATATTTTACTTTCTGTGCTACTTATATCTTCGTGTTTATATGTTATTTTCTTTCGCTTTACGGGAAGAAGCAATCAAATATCTTTTAGACTGGCCGCTATAGGTTTTTCAGTTTTTATTCTTTCCATTCCTATTTTATTAAAGTTAATTATACCTGGATTAAAAAAACATTTCTTCTTCCTAAAAAAAGAAAGCGGACAAATTAAAACTATATTTATATTATCCTGTCTTTCCTTTGGTGTATTGTGCGCTATATTTATTCCCTTTAACATAGTAGCTTCAGATCCGGCAGAATTTTCCTATATTGTAAACGCTTCTCCCTTTAATGTATTGGTTCCGCCTCTTTTTGTTTCGCTTGGATTATTTTGCTTTTGGCCTATATGTATTTATTTTCTTGGTAATGACAAGATCAGAATCGGTATCAGTTTTTTTATGTCTTTTGCCCTTGTTTTTGGGTTAATTAATACTTTTTTATTTTCCGGAAATTATGGAATGCTTTCGCAAACTCTCGCATTTCCGGGCAGTACCAATTTTATGGTTTCTAATACTTTTTCGTCTTATAATATCGCGGCCGGAATTTGTATTTTTCTATTAATTCTGTCTGTTTTCCGTTTTAATAAACTTAAAATACTATCTGCTATATCTTCAATCATTATGGTATCCATGATTTTCTTCTCTGCGATAAAAACTGCTGAAATTCAAAGAGGCTATCTTTCCCATAAATCTATAGTAGAAAGCAATATAGACAGTCTTTCTATTGACAATCAAAATAAATCTTTTTCCGTAAATGAAGATAAACTTGATAAACAAATATTCCTTTCGAAAGACGGGCACAATGTGTTTATTGTAATGCTGGACAAGGCCTTGGGAGTTTTTTTTAAGAGCATTATTAACGAACACGAAAGACTAAAGACATCTTTTAATGGATTTGTTTACTATCCCAATACGGTTTCTTTTTATCGTTCAACTATATTGGGGGCTCCTCCCCTATTTGGCGGTTATGAATACACTCCGGAAAGATTGCACCAAAGAAACAATGAATTAATGAAAGATAAATACACCGAATCTTCCCTTGTTCTTCCCGAACTTTTTAAGAATCATGATTATTCCGCAAATGTATACGATCTGCCCTATGTAAATCATCAAAGAAATATGGAACTCTCATTTTTTACAGAACGGGGTATAAATGCAAACAATCTTGAGGGAAAATATAATAAAAAATTTATAGATTTTCTTGGCTCTGATGCACCATTAAAAGAGACGCAGACAGAACTAATACTAAAACATAATTTTACAATGTTTAGCGTTTTTTTAACATCTCCTGTCATATTAAGAAAAATAATTTACGACAGGGGAAATTATTGGGCGGTAACTGACAATTCACGTTTAGATATTGTAACAAACAGCGCTCTTACCAGTTATGCGGTTCTTCATTATTTACCGGAATTAACCTGTATAGAAAATACGCAAAACACCTTTACCTTAATGGTTGCCAACATGGCGCACGATCCTTCTTTTTTACAGTATCCTGATTACACCGTTGTTTCCGAAGTAACCGATTTTGGTCCGGATTTATTTAACGGAAATATAAATTCACATCAATTTTACCATGTAAATGCCGCCTCGTATCTTCTTCTGGAAAAGTGGTTTGATTTTCTGAAAGAAAATAATGTCTATAACAATACCCGTATCATTATTGTTTCAGACCATGCAGGGGTATTATTTAACGATCCTTCCGGCTTAATAGGCCGGGATTATACTGCCTATAATCCAATACTCTTGTTCAAAGATTTTAACAGTACAGGAGAATTAAGAACGGATAACAGTTTTATGACTAATGCAGACACGCCTTTATTAGCAATCATGGATATTATACCGAATGCAAAAAATCCTTTTTCGGGGCAAAGCTTTTTTTCTGAAAAAGAAGACGGTGTAAATATTTTTCTTGGCGGTTCATCTCAGACACAAGATTTTACCGGTTGGGAAGCATTAGATAAAGTTTCCTATTTTTATCATGTAAAAGATAATATTTTCGATAAAAACAACTGGACAAAAATTACAAAACGCTATTAAAACAAAGCCTTATTAAAAACTCTCCCACTCTCCCCAGCTTTCTCTTTCCAATACATTATTTCCGTTAAAATTTCTTTTTCCCGTTAAATTATACAGATAAGGTCCATGCCGCAAAGGCTGGGACGAAACCGCGCTAAATACCGGGATTCCTTCTTTCTTTATTTTTTCCGCAGCTTCCAAATCCATAATCCCTGTAATACCCAAAGCTTCTGCCGCAAGATATGGCGTATCGCTGTGCGTCATTATTTTTTCTGATACTGTCAGCTGCCCTCTTGTATTAAAATCCTTTACCATAAGCAGCGGATTAAAACCTTCCATTCCGGCTGTGTCCTGGAATTTTTTATAGCGGCCGCTGCCATGATCCGAAACAATAATAATTCTTGTATTGTCATAAATTCCTTCGCTTTTTAAATAATTAAACCATTTGGAAAGCTGGGTCATTCCTGCAATAAGCGTATAAATATATTCGACATTTTCTTCGCTTCCCCATCTTTCTATCTCTTCCCGGCTAATTTCATACGGAATATTCTGGGGTATAAAATTATTGTTGTAAGATCCGCCTTCGTGAGTTATATAATTCATTAAAATATTCAGTGTCGCACCGCCATTGTCTGCATATGTTAACTGCGGCAGGTAGTATAAACCGGAAAATTCAGCTGTTGCTCTTCCAAAACTATTGTAAGCAGCTTCTCTCCACCACTGACCTTTATAATAAATTGCATAACGCAAAGCAGGGGGAGCTGTACGGAATAATCCGTATCTAAATAATATATCAAAATCAAAAGTATTGCTTATCTCTTTAGTATCATCATTAAATTCATTCAGATAATGATGCGTCAACTTCCCCGAAAGAAGTCGCGCGACTACATTTGGCATATTATTAAAAATGGAAATATCAGGTACAGATTGCAAGTTTGCTATTACAGGATCTGTAATTACAACATTATAACCCGCATCTGCAAATTTTTTGGGAATAAAAGATATTGCTTCGTTTACCTTATCTTTAAGAGGCTCATCTTTGCGGTTATTTATTTTATGCGGTGTAGAATCATATCCGCCAAGCATAGATGGAACGCCAATAACAGTATTTGCTCCAAAAGAAATTGTATTCGGATAAAAAACAAAGCCGTCAAAATATTCTTTAAATTCGGGCATATACTCAAGCGCATCCGTTACAGCACTTCCCTGCGCTCTATCCATAAAAACAATAAACACATTCTTTTCTGTTCTGGAAACAGGAAAATAAACGGGAATTTCCCGTATTGTAATATCATCTGTCTTTCTTAATTCCTTTACCTGTGCAGCGCCTTTTCCAAGCGTTACCAGATTAATGCCTATTATAATTAAAATAGCCGCACACCCCGCCTGAAACAATACCGCTAAAATCTTTTTCTTTTTTAATACAGTAAATAATCCGGTACAAGCCAATGCGGCAAGCGGAGACGCAAGGCTTACCCACAGGGGAAAGGCATATAAAAGGCGGTTGGTATCGTCAAGTTTAAAATTTCTGTCCATAATTCCATAATATGCAGACAGCGCAAAATAACAAATAAGCGCATTAATTGCCAGCGCTGACATTACAAACGACAAAACTTTTCGGATATTATCCGCGGAAAACGCGCGAATAAACAGCGGAATCAATACTAAAAAAGAAAACCCCTGAAATATAGTACGGAATAAAAACAACCAGGGTGTTTCGAAATCTGAAACCGAAGAAGATAAAACCTGAGCGGGATTCAGCACTCCAATTAATAAAAATAATATTATTATAGAAATATAAAATAATGAATCGTTTTTAGGGTTAGTTTCTTCTTTTATATTAAATTGCAGTTTTTGCGCTATGCTGTTTATTCCATGTTTAATATATTTCCATACAAAGGGAATTACCGCAAAAACCACAGCAGCTGCCGCAAATAAAATTCCAAACCGCTCTACCCTTGCCTTTCCCGATATAATTAAAATAATAAATGCCAAAGCGGCAAGAGCTGCGGCAATTTTTAAAATTATACCCGGTTTTTTTAAAGTTTTATTCGCAATATTTTTAAAAAGTGAATACAGATTATTCATTGTCCAGTAAAGTACAAGCCCGGTAGGAGAATCGTAAAGAAGAAATAAAAATACAAGAGATATTGCGGAAAGCTGAATAAAGTCCTTTTTTCCAAGATTTTTTGCATAAACAAAAGAAGAAATTAAATTTATAATTGTCATTATAATTGGCAGTATGTTAATTCCAAAAAAAACACCCGGAGCGCCAAGATCTTTTATATAAAGAAACGATACTCCGGACAACATTCTGGTATTAGAAAGAAAATTATAAGCCGCAATAAAAAACGGTACCTGCAAAAGCAAACCCATGCTGGATTTAAGAATACCGACAGGCGAATATCCCATTTGCCGGTAATATGTATTTATAATCATCTGGCGTTTATCGCCCTTATAAACAGAACGAATATTGTCCAGCTTTGGCTTCATTTGTTTTTGCAGTTCCCTGTCTTCCTTTTGCCAGCGTTCCGCTATCTTAAAAAGAGGAATGCACATTGTACTTACAACTACGCTTAAGAAAATAATCGCATAACCGGGAGAGTTAAATATTCTTACAAAAAGAACAAATAAGAATTCAAGGATAAATTGAATAGGCCATATAAAAAATGTATAGAATATTTCCTGTATCATTGTTTACCTTTATTAATAACTTAAATATATTTTTCTGTAACCGTCGCCCATTTGTTTAAGACTAAAACTTTGTTCTATTAACTTGCGGCTATTCTTTCCCATTTTTGCAAGAAGTGTTTTATCTTTTAACATAACCTCTAATTTATTTTTTGCTTCTTCCTTTGTATTAAAAAGCCAGCCGTTTTCCCCTGGAATTACAAGTTCCCTGTTACCCGGAACATTTCTTAAAAGCAGCGCGCAGCCGCAGTTCATGGCTTCCAGCACTCCATAAGGCAGCCCTTCCCAGGCAGATGTGGAAAAATAAATCGATGTTTTAAGAAGCAGTGCCTCCACTTCTTGCGCGGATTTCCAGCCTGTTACAGTAATAAATTCCTTTTCCAGTTCGTTTTCCCAGGGGCCGCTTCCAATCCAGTAAAAAGAAAAACCGTTGTCGCGAGCGGGAATAAAACAGTTTTTTGCTACAGCATTCCACAAGGCAGGAGCTTTTTGCAGCCAGGCTATTCCGGTAAAACTAACAAGATTCCTGTCCGCCTTTATTTCCTTTATTTCTTTTAGTTTTACACCATTGGAAACATAGGTAGTATTTTTTCCCAGATTTTTATACAATTCTCCCTCTGAAGGACCGCATCCTACTACCCTTCCCCCAAAACACCCTCCAACCCATTCAAAAAACCGGTACAGATTTCGTTTAAAAAAATTAATATCTGTTCGTAAAAAAGCGCCGCAATGCGGTGTATAGATAACAGATTTTATTCCCAAACAGCGGCAGACAAAACGACCAATAAAACCGGCTTTGGAAGAATGAAGATGCACTACAAATTTGTTTTTTTGATTTTTTAATGAATATGGTTTTAGAATAGCTTTAAGTTCTTTATAAGCTTTCCAGTCTTTTACAAGATTTATTTCCCTGTCGGCATTTTTCCATTCAATAAAAGAAACACCTGCAGGAAAACGCTTTTTTGTATTATCGATATTATCGATACAGTTTCTAAAACCATGTATAACAATATGTGTAAATTCAGGAAGCTCGCCGATTATTGAGCAAACAGCAGTGGTAATACCGGAGGCAAACGGCTCCATTACATGTAAAATAATCACTTGAATAATTTAGCATATATTGATATAAGTATCAATATGTATACCATGAAAGAAATTATAGCTTCCCTGCCCCGCGAAAAAAGAAAAATAGACAGTATATGGATAAACATTTTTCTGCGCCCCGTATCATTTCCGATTTCCTGGCTCTTATTACGATTCCACCTTTCTCCTTCCGTTGTATCATATATATCCGCTTTTATTTGCATGGCCGGCGGCATTCTTTTTTCATTGCCCGGCAATTACCAGCTTATTGGCATAGGCGCAATACTTTTTAATGTTTTTGCCGTATTGGATTGCGTGGACGGCAATATGGCGCGAGTTACAGGCAAAGCGGGTCCTTGGGGCGGCTGGGCGGATGCTGTAACAGGTTATATTGCATATACTATGGTTTTTTTTGGAACAGGAATGTGGATTTTTTGGAAAACCGATTATTGGCCTGTACTTATTATTGTAGGGCTTACTTCTTCCGCAAACCTGCTTACCCGTGTTGCTTTTCAAATGTATAAAAACATTGTAGGAGACAGCGCCCGAAAATCTGTTTCCTTAGAAAAAATACTTGCAAATAACACAGGCATTACCGGTTTTCTAATGCCCATTGTTTTAATTTTTCATTATATCGATTCTTTGCCGTGCATGTGGGGAGTTGTTTGGTTTAATGCCGCGTTTTATGGATTAGGGTGCGCAGCTTCTCTTTTTAAACTGGGAATTAAAGCTGTAAAGAATTCATAATAAGATCGGTTCTTTGCGAAAGCCCCTGCATTTCAGATCGATACTGATCCAGCGCATTTACGGTTATTCGATTTCTTTCTTTTTCGTCATCTAAATACCGTTCTGTTTTTTCCAATAAATCGCTTCCGTCCCATTTTAGCGGAATATATGTTTCGTAAGGAATATACACATCAGGCCATGTAACAAGATGCGACATATCGGGCTTAAATAAAAGAGAACCTGCCAAAATAGCTTCGAAATCGCGGAAGCAAACTTCTCCCCAGCCAAAAGGAGAAAGTGTTATTTTAGAATCTGCAAGTTCGTTATAGTACTTGTTTTGCGCAACTCTGCCTGTAATAAAAAATTGTTGCTTGTCTTCAGGTAATGCCTTGATACATTCTAAAAAAAGCACCCGCTGATACGCTATAGACGGACAAGTTACCGGCTGTATCCTGGCATGTACGGATATACTTCTAGCGCTGCCAGAAAAATCTTTGGGCGGCTTTCCCGCTCCCGGCAGCTTTGCGCGTTTTTGTGTTTTGCCTCCAATCAGCTTGCCAAAACCGGGCATTGATGCCCTTGCCATTGCAGTCCCTAGCCGCTGAGGCCAATGATAACGGGGATATGTGCCTAATCCAATATTCCACGATAATTCGGGTTTTACAGCATCCTGCCGATTTACTTCAGATTTAATTATATATATTGGATCATCATTAATGCCATATTGGTTATGATAATAATCCGAAAAAAGATTTTTACCGTACAGCTTTTTGCAGTAATTATCTCTGTCAGTAAAAATTGATTTATAAAATAATTTATCGACATAAGGTAAAATATCCATTCTATTATTACCCGCCTCCGGCTGACCGCAGAAAAAAACTATTTTTTTATATTTATCCCGCAGTTTTCGTAAAAGTTCAAAATCAGAATCTTCTAAATCGCGCGGCTGCCTGTGTTGAAACCACCTTTCCATAAAAAGCACGGTATTTTTGTCCTTTGTTAGACACCATTCTACAGACTGGGTAAAATGGAATACCGGTTTTTTATTCTCGTAATTCCTTAAAAAAAATGGAACCATAGTATGATAAAGAGAAATCCTCTCATAATAAACAAGTACGGTAATCATAATTTATATTCTACTGTAAATTACCCCTATTGACAATACTGTTATTTTTTATAATCATTAAACATGAACAAAGTTTATCGGCATCCATTTATTTTATTCCTTTTAATCTTGTTAAAAACGGGTATATTATACGCAAAACCTTTTGATATGGTTTTAACAAATGATCCTGTCTTTCAGGATATACGATTTCTTTCGCTGGAAACAGGGAAACCCTTTCTTTCTTATTCCCCGCCGCTGGGTCTTGGCGAACTGGAAAACTTTATTAACAGCATAGACCCGGAAAATCTTTCGCTTCCCGCAAAACTGGCTTATGACAGAATAATGGACAGACTTGTACCAACAGCTTTTATATCTATAAATTACGAAGATTTTACATTTTTGGCAGACTTAAATTTTAACCTGGAAGCAAGATTAAAATACAATGACAATCTTACCTGGCCTTCTCCATATCCGGAAACTCCGGCTTTAATTTCCGCCCCTGTCCGTCTTGGATTTTTTAATTCTTTACAGTTTTATGTCGAACCTGTTTTAATTATGAGACCCGGATACAATGACAGATTTGATACTTTTGATATTAATATTCCTTTTAGTTTTTCGCAGACAGAAAATAAAATACCATTAAGAGCTTTTGGAGCTGCGGGCGGCAATTGGTGGAATTTCCAAATTGGCAGGGATAAACTCTACTGGGGTTCAGGACACACAGGAAGCCTTTCTTTTAACGATAAAACGGACTACTATACTTTTGCCAGAGCTTCTTTTTTTACTCCTTCCGTAAAATATTCTGTAATTGTAAATCAAATGCCGCTTACTATTTACAAAAGCATGATCGACACAGATTTACACAACTTAGATTGGGATGATGATTTTCTGAAAAAAACATTAGACCGTTATTTTTATATTCATCGTTTTGATATTACTTTGTTTAAAAAATTAACAATATCTTTAATGGAAGGGGTAATGGCAGGGAACTCGTCTATAGAATTACAATATCTTAACCCTATTATGCTTTTTCATTCATTATTTACATGGCAGAAATATGATACATGGCAGCCTACAAATACCGACAAATCAATAGGATATATGAATGGTTCATTTTTTTCTGTCGAATTAAATTATAATATAATCCGTTCCCTTTCTGTTTACGGACAATTTGTTATGAATCAATGGGCAACTCAGGAAGAATTAAAGGCTGATCCCGACCAGCCGCCTAATGGAACAGGTTTTTTGGCGGGGATTCAATACAGTCATTCATTTAATAAATGGGGCTCTGTATTTTTTCTGGAATTTATATACACAGACCCATATCTGCATATTCTAAACTCGCCTTTTGCAAGCATTATACATATGGATTATGCCGGAGGATACAGATTTATTGGTTATCCAAGAGATACCATAACACTCTCTTTGGGAGCAGAGTTTTTTAATCAATATTCATTAAATATTTCCGGCAGGTTTTCCTGGATTTCTAAAGGCGAACACGATAAAGACGGATTATTATGGGATTGGATTGTAAGCGAAAAAGCTACAGCCGAAAAAACCCCCTCAGGAAGCGCGGAAAATAATTTTATCTTATCGTTAGATGCAAAATGGAAAATATCAAAATACATTACACTTAACTGCGATCTAACCGGGGTAATAAATAACTATAAAGGTTCCACAAAAACCGGAGGTCAGTTTACTTTGGGAATATTGTTATCCCTATAGTTCCAATAAAATACAACTGATGCGGATATTGCGGTGTATTTATTACGCTATATGGATTAGGTTCGCCTGAATTTGGCGGTATGCCGGAATCAATATCCGTAAAATAAGAATATACTCCGCCAATTTCCGCAAATACTTTAAACGGCCATTTTTTTTCTACAAAAGAATATTCTCCTCTTACTTTTGCAATATGCATCCATTGGTATGCGCCATCACGAAGAAAATATTTTCTTAACTCGGGCTGCGAACTCCTGTTTCCTCCCAATTCCGACCATAATGAACTTCCGTCTACTGCCCTGTCCCCATAATCCGCACCATGACGAATTAACTGGTATTGTAAACTAAACATGGAATTGCTAAGAGGCATAGTAGTTATGCGCACAAGAATCTCGTCCGAATTTGGCGGTATATAATGTCCTAAAGATTTTCCAAAATTAATATAATTTGTTTCCATTAAAAGCGGGTTTCCGTTATCGTCTACTCCATACCACGGCATATTTTCGCGGGTATGTGTATAGTTATATGGTTCGTTTTTTGTATAGCTAAATGTAATTGTCGTAAATGGAAGCTTTGGTATCATTACAGAAGCGCCTGCCTGAAATATAAACATACTTCTGTCTTTTTCCCATTTATTCGGTTCGGAAATATTAAATTCATTCATAAGCCAGGAAAACCATACTTTACCTATACTCGGATACTGTCCCATTATATTAAAAAACAATGACATATTATCCCAATCTCCAAGATTATTCTGAGTCATAAGATTTTCTGCAAATGGGAAAGGGTATGCAAGTTCAAATCTTTTTGACCATACAGAAGTTGTTCCTACATCAAAATGAACATATTTAAAATCCAATTCCAGCATTACAATAGAAAAAGCATTCTGAAAAACCTCCGACGATCTTTTTAATGAAGAATCGTTTAAACTATTCGGATTTCTTCCGAAAGCATTATGAAATTCCAGAACCCCTGTAAGCGAAGATATATTAAACCATTCGAAAGGGGTTGTAATAGTTAGTTCCGCCCCAAGGAAAGGCTGCGCCGCCTGGTTAAGTACAAGACTGGAACCGGTCGTTATACCCGCCCATTCACGATCTATACGGGCTATACGATAACTAACATAATTATCTAAAAGAGTACCGGAAAGCTCCGGAATCATTGTATAACCTACAGAAAGATCATAAGGCCATGCTCTCATAGAACTAGAGGATAAATTATCATAAGGCCAAACAAAACCGTCCCATCGTCTTTTATAGGTATAAGGAAAATACGCTAAAGGTTCGCCAAAAATTGTAACCTGTCTGTATAAAGGGTGAGTATTTCTGGGATCATCTTCCGGAACATATTCCCAAAATATATTATGCCCTCTTCCTAAAACAGCACGGGGATTTTTAACAATTCTACCAATAATGGAAAGTCCGTAGGAAGTGTTTTTTCCAAGGTCACCCTTAAAAGAAAGAGGAATACCAATATCAATCGCTGTATATAATCCCGCTTTTGCGTGACTTGCGCCCTTAAATTGTTCGGGATCGCCATCTGCGTATTCATAACCGCCTGCAATGGCATAATACCCGCCCGAAAAAACAAAATCCAATCCAAAACCAAATTCAAAAGAAAAATAGGAATCATTTACGGTAAGTTCTTCGGAAATTGTCCCGCGGACAAGGTCTAAACCTTCCCTGGGCGGACTAAGCCGTTTTTTATGCTGTTCCAAAATTGAACGCTCTGTATCGCTTAAATCCGCATCCAGGATTTTATCGATTATATTCAGGACTTGAGCGTGGGAGTAAGGCTTTACTCCCGGCAATGCTCCCGTAAGACCGCGCATTTGAGCAATCTCCAAAATATGGTAAATCTGGTCCCCTAATGGAACCGGACTATGGGTCTGTGCAAATACCGGTAAATTAACAATAAAAGCACACAAAACTACAATAATTAGATGTTTTTTCATATCTTTAATATAGCAATATAACAATTATTTGTCCAGATATACTTGTAATTTTTTACTTTTTAAGTCATTTTATATTTATGAACTTAAACGAGTTTGATGTCTGGTATCGCACAAGGTATAGGCGAACCAGCTCCGCTCTTACTGCAACTTTTTTTATACTCTCAGACCTTGTGGCCGTTCTAATCTCTTTTGCGTGGGGTTTTTTTTGGGTCAGAGTTTGGGGGTTTATGTTTGATTATAAAAGTATCGATGCAAAAAGCTTTATTACCTATTGGCCGTATATACTGGTTTTTATAGTAATTTTTCAGATACTTCGTCTGTACCCCGGAGTTTCTCTTGCCCCTTCCGAAGAAATGCGCCGTATTACAATCGGCTCTGTTATGGCATATGTCGGTATTATTTTTTCCCGCTATTTAGAACACAATATTTGGGATTCCATTAACACTGCCTTTGTAATAAGCTGTGTTTTTTCTACATTAATCATTCTTGTCGCAAGAAGCGTTTGTCACCTTTTTTTATATAAAACAAAATTGGGCGGAATTCCTGCCGTTGTTTTTGGTTCCGGTAAAACCGCAAAGCTTGTCTGTCAATGTTTAAAGAAAAATACAAGCGCCGGTTATACCCCTGTTCTTTTTCTGGATGACAACCCCGATTCTGACAACGAAATCGACGGAATTCCGGTTATTCATGATACCAGAATTGCTCATGAAATTGTAAAAAGATATAATATTAAAATGGCAATAGTAGCAATGCCTGCTTTAGAATCTAAAAAATTAAAAAAACTTATTAATACTTCTGTTTCTGCTTTTAGATACAATATAATTATTCCAAACTTTTATACCTTTTCCAGTATTTGGATGTCGGTGCGCGATTTTAACGGAGTCTTGGGTATTGATGCAAGCAGCAAATTTAAACTTACATGGAACCTGTTCCTAAAAAGACTTTTAGACCTTGGAATAGTAATTATTGGCGGTCTTATGGTTTTACCGTTTCTTTTAATTATTGCGTTTTTAATTAAAATTTCCTCTAAAGGTCCCGTATTCTTTAAACAAAAACGCGTCGGAAAAAACGGAAAACATTTTATTGTTTACAAGTTCCGTTCTATGATACTGGATGCCGAAAATAAATTGCAGGAAATACTGAATAAAGACCCCGCTCTAATGACTGAATATAAAAAAAATCATAAGTTAAAAAAAGATCCAAGAATTACATTAATAGGAAAATTTATAAGAAGAACAAGCATAGACGAGATACCGCAGATTATCAATGTATTAAAAGGAGAAATGTCCCTTGTAGGACCGCGTCCTATTTTTGATTTTGAAGTTCCGGAATACGAAGATGATTTTGAACGGGTTTTTTCCATTAAACCAGGAATAACGGGAATGTGGCAGGTATCGGGAAGATCGGATGCGTACGAAAGCAGAGTTACATACGATACATATTATCAGCAAAGCTGGTCTTTATGGCTTGATCTCTGGATAATTTATAAAACATTCGGCGTTGTTATTTTTGGGAAAGGTGCATATTAAATGAAAAAAATAACATTATTGTTTGTTTTTTATTTTATAATTTCTGCAAGCATTTTCGCGCAGCTTAGGGCTTTTAACGATATTTTCCCTGCCATTAGTACAGAAGTCAGGACTTCTTGTTTTAGCGAAAATGGCAATGTTTCCTATCATCATAGGGCAAGGGGTATTACACTTTTGGCGAATCAATCTTCCGGCATAGACCCTCTAATTACAAATAATGTGCTTAATAAAAATTCCGGTTATGTAATAGAAACTATAAAGGTTATCCCCGTAAATTCTTCCGGCTTAACCATGCTGGATATTTACAATGCTCTTGGCAATATCCGCGGATTAAAGGGCAGGTTATACAGCTCCAGTACCCGAGGAAGACCTACTCCCCTGTTCGAAGAAGCTACCCGTATTACAAGCAGCACTCAAACTTCAGCTATACCTGATCCTGCTCCTGCTTTAAGCATTCCCGCCTCCGAGACAATTTTTATCAGGTTAAAAGATGCCAATTTTGGCAATACATTCTACCGCGCGGAAGTTGCGCCCACTCAAAACGGACTTCGTTACTCTCTTACAAATTATAGAAATATAAATTATCTTTTTGTTACTGTAATTAAACAGGAGCAATTTACAGCACAGCTTTATATAGAACCCATAAGAGAAGGTTTGCTTATTTACTGTATAGCAGGATTTGATATTTCCGATTTTGCTTCCGCAAGAATTCAAATAGAATCTGCAATTACAAAACGCCTTGGCGTTATTACCGGATGGGCATCCGATGAAATTTTAAAAAAGGTAAATAGATGAAAATTGGACTGGATACTTTTGCCTGCGACGGCGGCAAGTCCGGCGTAGGAATGTACTTATCTGAACTATTAAGGCGAATAACGCCTTCCCATGCTCTCTTTGAACTATTTGGCTGGGAATACGATAAATTTACATACAGCGATGTTGCCCCTAATTTTGAATTTATACCCCGCTGTAGAGTTAAAGGAAAAACCGGTATTGCATTATGGCATATTTATAAATATCCTCAATTTGCAAAACAACGCCAGTTCGATGCGTGTCTTTTCCCGGCAGCTCACAGGCATTTACCGTATTCATCTCCCTGTCCTACTGTGGGTGTTGTTCACGACATGGCGGCATATTGGGGAAATATAAAAACAAGGGTTCACCTTGGCGCTCTTTTAAGAATGGTAATGCCAAATTCCCTTCGGCATCTGGACAGAATAATAGCTGTCAGTCATTGGGTAAAACAGGAGCTTATCGAACGCGCAAAAGTAAGCGAAAACCGCATAGAAGTTGTTTCCAACGGTATAGATCATACAAAATTTTTTCCCAGACAAAGAAACGAAGAAAGTGTTTTATTAATCCAGCCGTTCAGCTTCCGCCGCCCGTATGTATTATGTGTTTCCAGAATAGATCATCCCGTAAAAAACCATATCCGCCTTATAAAAGCCTTTGATATTTTTAAGGAAAAAACCAAGTTCCCGCATCGCCTTGTTTTAGCGGGCGGAGACAGTAATAATGCCTCTCTTGTAAAAGATGCCGCCGCCGCTTCCCCCTGGAAAAGCGATATTTTCTTTACCGGTTATTTTCCGACAAATAGTCTGCCGGAGCTGTATGCGGGCGCGGATTTTGTAGTTTATCCGTCAATGTACGAAGGTTTTGGAATGGGGGCGATAGAAGCTATGGCATGCGGAGTACCCGTACTCTGCGCCCGAGCCGCCTCGCTGCCGGAGACGGCAGATCATGCCGCCCTTTATTTTGACCCGTACAATGTAGAAGATATGGCGGATAGAATGATAACTGTCTCCAGCGACCGCGATATTTACAACGAATACCGAAGCCTTGGGCTGGAAAGAGCCAAAGACTTTTCGTGGGATAAATGCGTAGAACGAACACTGGAAATTATTTACGAAACTTCTACAAGTTAACTATTGACATTATTTAATAATTTTTATAATATTAGATAATTTTACAGGGGAGCTTCCCGAGCGGTCAAAGGGGGCAGACTGTAAATCTGTTGGCTCAGCCTTCATAGGTTCAAATCCTATGCTCCCCATAATCCTTTATTTTATATAATCCTATATTTCCAAAAAAAACCCCCGACTACCTAACCATTGATGATTAAGCAGCCGGAGGAAAAACTTTGTCAGCCCTCCTCGTATAAAGGCCCCTCCTAAGGCTGTCAAACTCGTACTTATAGTACGGCCTCAATTATTTTAATCTATTCCTACTTTCTTTATTTCCTGAACAAACTCTTCCAGATTATTAAAATGCTTATAAACCGATGCAAAACGGATATAGGCAACCTTGTCCAATTTTTCCAGTTTTTTTAGCACTAAATCTCCCACAACAGGGGTTGCTATTTCCCGTGTCCCGCCGCTTAAAATTGCCGCCTCGTCCTCGATTTCATTAACAAGGCTCTCTATCTGCATATGGGAAACAGGTCTTTTTTCCAACGCCCGCACAACACCTTTTTCTATTTTGGATCGATCAAACGGCTCGCGGCGGAGATCCTTTTTAACCACCATAAACTGCTGCTCTTCGATCTTTTCGTAGCTTGTAAACCTGTAGTTGCACGAAATACACTCCCTGCGGCGGCGCACAGCATCCCCATTAGCCAGAGTCCTAGACTCAACAACTTTGTCTTCTATGGTTCCACAATGGGGACAACGCATATGGTGTACTCTCCTTCTACCTACGCTATATATAGTGCCACATATATAGCGTACCTGTCAACCCCCTACCCCATATTTTGTGTTTATTTTTTTGCCCTTTTCCATAGTTAAAATGTGCTATATAATGGCATATGCTTTTTAATTTACTGTCCGATTACCTTTCTACCGGTTACCACAGGGCAAGAGACGAAGAACAGGATAATCTGGATCATATAATAGGCGAAATCCGCAGTTGTACCGGCTGCGGGCTTCATACAAAGAGAATCAACGCGGCTCCGGGCGAAGGCTGCCCAACCCCTCTTGTCATGGTAATTGGCGAAGGTCCCGGTCAGGAAGAAGACGAACAAGGCCGTCCATTTGTCGGAAAAGCGGGGCAACTTTTGGATAAAATGCTTGCCTCGATCGGACTTTCCAGAAACGAAAATACTTTTATTGCCAATGTTATAAAATGCAGGCCTCCCAATAACCGCGACCCTCTGCCCGAGGAAACATCCGCTTGCGCAAATTTCTTAAAAAGACAAATTCTTCTGTTAAAACCAAAATATATTCTTGCTGCGGGAAGAGTTGCCGCCCAAACTTTATTAAAAACAAACGAAGCTATCGGAAAATTACGCGGAAAATTCTACGATTATAAAATTGATTCTTTTACCATTCCCCTGCTTGCAACATATCACCCTTCTGCTCTTTTACGCGACGAATCTTACAAGCGCCCTGCCTGGGAAGATCTAAAACTTATAAAAGCAAGGCTTGACGAATCCGGGGGAAAATAATTGGCTTCTTACTTTGATCTAGTATTTGATATTCCAAATTCCAGCAGTTTTACTTATCAAGTTGATGATAAAAAACTTGCCTCTGCCGGAAAACGCGCAATGGTTCCGTTTGGAAGAAGAGAGCTTACAGGTTACATAATTGGAGAACGGGACACGCTGCCAATGGGAGTAAAAGAAGAATCTGTAAAAAAAATTCGCCGTGTTGTAGACGCAGACCCGCTCTTTGGAACAGAAAATGTAGAGCTTGCAAAATGGATGGCGGACTACTATTTATGCAGTCTGGGACAGGCTCTTTCCTGCATGATACCTTCCGGCAGAAGAGCTATAGTTCCTGTTTTTCCCGACATCGAAGAATCTTCGGAACAATCATTATCCATTTCTGACGAACAGGCAGCCGCGCTTGGCGCTATAACAAAAGATGCCGATAACTTTCCGCAAATATTTTATCTTTACGGCGTAACAGGCTCCGGTAAAACCGAAGTTTTTTTAAGAGCCGCCCAGCATGTACTGAATCAAAATAAATCCGTAATTTATCTTGTTCCGGAAATTTCCCTTACACATCAAACCGCAAACATGATTGGCAGCCGCTTTGGTTCTCTTGCCGCAACTTTACATTCAGGCATGACTCCTTCTACACGGCTTTCTGAATGGGTTCGTATCCGCAAGGGGGATGCGCCAATTGTAGTAGGACCTCGCAGCGCGGTTTTTGCGCCTGTTCCCAATCTTGGGCTTATAATCATAGACGAAGAACACGACGGCTCTTATAAATCGAGTAACACGCCGCGCTATCATGCCCGCCAGGTTGCGCTAAAACGCTGCCAAATAATTGCGGAAAATAAAGGCGATGCCCGCCTTGTAATAGGTTCCGCAACGCCGTCTTTGGAAGCATGGAAACTTATGGAAGATTCAAAAACCATAAAGCGGCTGGATTTATCGCGGAGGTTATCCGGCGGCATAATGCCTAAAATAAAAGCTGTAAACCTGGAAACAAGCACAAGCTGTATAACCAAAGAATTAAAAGAAGAAATACTTGCTACCGCCGCTATGGGCAGGCAGACTATTTTATTTTTAAACAGGCGCGGTTTTGCTTATTTTTATAAATGTAAATCCTGCGGTTACGAACAAACCTGCCGCAGTTGTTCTGTTTCTCTTACATGGCACAAAACAAAAAATAAATGTATTTGCCACTATTGCGGTTATTCAGAATCTGTTCCAAAAGTATGCCCCGGATGCGGTTCTGTAGAAGCAGGCTACCGGGGGTTTGGAACAGAAATGATAGAAGAAGAAGTCCGCCTTACATTCCCCGATCTTCGTGTCCGCCGTGTCGACGCTGACACTGCCGGAAAGAAAGGCGGCTTGGAAGACACTCTTGCTCAATTTAAGGCGGGGTTAATTGATATTCTTTTGGGAACACAAATGGTTGCTAAAGGGCTTAATTTTCCCGGTGTAAGATTAGTCGGCGTTGTGTTAGCTGACACAGGGCTTCATTTGCCAGATTTTCGCGCAGCCGAACGGACTTTTTCTCTGATAGTACAGGTAGCCGGGCGCGCAGGGCGTTATTTTCCCGACGGCAAAGTTATTATCCAAACCCTGCGAATGAATGATCCTGTTATCGTTAAATCCTGCGCTATGGATGTAGCGGGTTTTTACAAAGCGGAACTTGGTCAAAGACTTGCGTTAAATTTTCCGCCATACTCGCGAATAATCCGTTTTGTCATACGCGCAAGAGACGAAAAAAAAGCGGATAGCGCGATTAACCGCCTTGCTTCTTTTGCAAAACCTCTTGTCTCCGGCGGGATAGACCTGCTTGGACCTTCGGAATGTCCGATTGGAATTATAAATAATAATCATAGACGGCAATTAATTATACGCGGCGAGAACATGAGTACTATTCACGCAGTTGCCCGTAAAACAATGTCACTTTACGAAAAAGGCAAGGATACAAAAGTGTACTTGGAAATAGATGTCGATCCTGTGAGTATGTTATGAAATTATTACTGCATACTTGCTGCGCCCCTTGTGCCATTTCCTGTGTTAAAAGCATAAAAAGCGAAGGTATAGAACCTGTACTTTTTTGGTATAACCCGAATATTCATCCATATATCGAATACAAAGCCCGCTTTGATTCCCTGTCTAAATTTGCAAATAACGAAAATCTTAAACTTATAACTCAAAATGAATACGGTCTTAAATCTTTTCTTAATGATTTTCATCCAAATACAAAAAACCGCTGCGAAAATTGCTATCGTATGCGCCTGGAAAAAACAGTGTCCATTGCGGCAAGAGAAGGTTTTAGTACATTCTCTACAACATTGTTAATCAGTCCGTACCAGGATCATAAAATAATAAAACAAATCGGCGAAGAAACAGGCGCAAAATACGACCTTCAGTTTTTTTACACCGATTTTCGCCCATTATTCCGGGAAGGTCAATCTTCTGCCCGCACCAGCGGATTTTATATGCAAAAATACTGCGGGTGCATCTTCTCGGAAGAAGAAAGGTATATCGGAGAACATAAATGAGCAGATTCCTGCGAAAAACAGAGCCTTCCGAACTTGTTAAAAAACTTGTAATAAAAACGGTAATGGAAAGATCCCTTATAAACGAAGGCGACCGAATATTAATTGCTGTATCCGGCGGCAAGGATTCCAGTGTATTGTCATGGGCATTATCACATATTAGACCCGCATTAAAAATAAATTACGAACTGGCAGGCTTGCATATAAGCACGGATTTCTGCGCTTGCTGTAAAAAACCGGTTTTATCCAAAAGACTGGAAGAATGGGACATTCCTTTTACGGATTTATTCGTGCCTATTATTGGCAGGTTAAAAGAGGGCGAAAAAATGAACTGCTATTGGTGTTCTACCCAAAGAAGATTAGAGCTTATAAAATACGCGGTAGAAAACGGTTTTAATAAAATAGCTCTTGGGCATCATCTGGACGACATAATAGAAACATTTTTTATGAATCTTTGTTCCAAAGGCACTCTCCTTGCCATGCCTGTCCTGGTAAAATACCGGAAATTCCCAGTAACACTTATTCGCCCGCTTGCCCTGCTCGAAGAAAAACAAATTATAGACTGCGCTTCCGAACAAAATATCCTAAAAAACACCTGTACCTGCCCCTACGGACAGAATTCAAACCGGCGCAACATACGCCTGCGCATTGCGGACTTTGTCGGTAGAAATAAAGAGGCAGGCGAAATAAAACGAAGAATTCTAAAAGCTCTTAGCGAAGGAAAGATAGATTATTTAACGGACAGCTAGTGCTTGTTAAATCATATAAAAAATGATACCTTGCTTATATGAGTATAACTCCTGCTTTTTTCTACAATCTGCTTATAGAACAAGGTACTGATTTTTTTACTGGTGTACCGGATTCTCTTCTTAAAAGCATCTGTGCTTATATTACCGACAATTCCAATAATCATATAATCGCTGTTAACGAGGGTTCCGCAATAGCCCTTGCTTCCGGGTATCATCTGGCAACCGGAAAAATTCCTCTTGTGTATATGCAAAATTCGGGCATTGGCAATGCTGTAAACCCCCTATTATCGCTTGCAGACGGCGATGTTTACCGTATTCCCATTATTTTATTGATTGGCTGGCGTGGAGAACCCGGAACAAAAGACGAACCTCAGCATATAAAACAAGGGAAGGTAACCTGCAGTCTTTTTGACGCTATGAATATTCCGTATTTAATAATTAACCCAAATAATGAAGACGAAGTAAAAAATCAAATCTATAATTGTTATTCTTATGTAAAAAAGGAAAATACTCCTTTTGCATTAATTATAAAAAAAGATACATTTGCGCCTTATTCTCTTTCTTCTGTTACAGAAACAGGCAATGAAACACCGGAAGCTGTTATAAGCCGGGAAGAAGCTATCGAAGAAATTATCTGTTCTTCCGAAGATAACGAAGTTTTTATCTCTACTACCGGCATGGCATCGCGGGAACTTTTCGAACTTCGTAAAAAACATAATATGGGTCATGAAAAAGATTTTCTTACAGTAGGGTCGATGGGACATTCTTCGTCATTGGCATTGGGTATAGCTTTGCAAAAACCGAATCAACCTGTAACCTGTATTGACGGCGACGGCGCTGCTCTTATGCACCTTGGAAATTTCGCGGCAATTGGCGCGCAAAAACCTAAAAATTTACGGCACTTTGTTTTGAATAACGCGGCGCACGATTCTGTCGGAGGACAGCCGACAATCGCGGACAAAATAGATCTTCCCGGCATTGCCTTTGCAGCAGGTTATGATCGTATTTTCTTTGTAAAAACTAAAGAAGAATTACAAAATGTATTAAAAGAAAAAGAAAGACCGCTGTATATAGAAATTCTTGTCCGCAAGGGCAGCCGTAAAGATTTAGGCCGCCCCAGTTCCAGCCCGCAAGAAAACAAAAAAGCTTTTATGCAGTTTTTATTAAGAGGAGAATCATGACAAAAATTAAAAGAGAAATTTTGCTTAATCCCGGACCCGCTACAACAACAGATACTGTAAAATATGCGCAAGTATGCCCGGATATCTGCCCGCGCGAAAAAGAATTCGGCGAACTTATGGAATGGATTTGTACGGAGCTGTCTTTAATGGCGGGAAAACCGGACAGAATAGAAACTGTATTGTTTGGCGGTTCCGGGACAGCCGCAGACGAAGTTATGATATCTTCTTGTATTCCGGATAACGGCAAACTTCTAATTATAGACAACGGCGCTTATGGGGATCGTTTTGCAAAAATCGCTTCTGTATATAAACTTAATTTCGAGGTTTACAAAAGCTCCGGCTTCGAACCGCTGGATATAGACAAAATAAAGGCAAAACTTATCGAAGGAAAATTTACGCATTTTGCCATTGTTTACCACGAAACAACAACAGGACTATTAAACCCCGCTCCTGAACTTTGCCGCTTTTGTCATGAACACGGCATTACAACAATTATCGATGCTGTAAGCGCATTTTCGGCAATTCCAATCGATATGGATAAAGACTGCTTCGATTTTATGGCATCAACTTCGAATAAAAATATTCAGGGCATGGCAGGAGTTGGTTTTGTTTTTTGCAGAAAAGAAGCTTTGGAAAAAACCGCCGGGTATCCTATGCGGAATTATTATTTAAATCTTTGGGATCAATACAGTTATTTTAAAAAAACAAAACAAACGCGCTTTACCCCGCCTGTTCAAACCATGTACGCTCTTCGCCAGGCAATTTTGGAAACAAAACAAGAAGGTATAGAAAACCGCTATGCCCGCTACTCCTCTTGCTGGGAAGAACTTGTAAAAAGTATAAAAAAAATCGGTTTAACCATGCTGGTTCCGCAGGAAATTCAATCGAAACTTATTACAGCTATTATAGAACCGGACACCCCAAACTATTCATTCGATGCGTTACACGATCTTGCAAAGTCAAAAAGTTTTACAATTTATCCCGGCAAACTTTCCAATGCAAACACTTTTAGAATAGCCAATATTGGAGATATTCAACCGGAAGAAATGACAGCTTTTACCGTTATTTTAGAAGATTATATGCGTTCTATTGGAGTTGTTAAATGAAAACTGTTTATTTGGGATTAAGCGGAGATATTATTCATCCCGGTATTATCAATATAATTAAAGAAGCTTCTAAACACGGCGAAGTTATTGTCGGTCTTTTAACCGATTCCGCCATAGCTTCCCATAAACGCCTTCCTTATTTAACATGGGAACAGCGCTTTAATGTTGTAGAAAATATTAAAGGTGTCTGCAAGGTTGTTCCGCAGGAAGAATGGAGCTATATTCCTAATTTAAAAAAATACAAGCCAAATGCCATTATACACGGAGACGATTGGAAATCCGGACATTTAAGCAAAGAACGAGAAGAAGTTATAGCTCTTATGAAAGAAATGGGCGGACAGGTAATTGAAATTCCATATACCAAAGGAGTAAATTCATCCGCGCTTAACGAAGCTATGCGTTCGCTGGGTACTACGCCGGATATCAGATTAAAAACATTGCGCCGCCTTATCCAAATAAAAAAACCAATACGAATAATGGAAGCTCATTCCGGAATTTCGGCATTAATTATAGAAAATATAGAGGTAGAAAAAAAAGACGGTGTTCATAGTTTCGACGGAATATGGTCGTCCAGCCTTACAGACTCTGCCAGCAAGGGAAAACCCGACATAGAAGCGGTTGATCTTACAACCCGCCTTTTAGATCTTGCGAATATTTTAGAATGTACCACAAAACCAATAATTTTTGATGGAGATACCGGCGGAAAACCGGAACATTTTGTTTTTACAGTCCGCACACTAGAAAGAAACGGAATTTCTGCCGTAATTATAGAGGATAAAATCGGGCTTAAGAAAAATTCACTTTTTGGAACAGAAGTGAATCAAGAGCTTGCGTCTATAGAGGAATTTTCGGAAAAATTAAGCGCGGGAAAACGCGCACAAGTTACAAAAGATTTTATGATTATCGCCCGCCTGGAAAGCCTTATTGCGGGTATGCCTGTTTCTGACGCGCTGGAAAGAGCGCGCGCCTATGTCACTGCCGGCGCAGACGGAATAATGATTCACAGCAAAGAAAAATCCGGCGATGATATAAAAGAATTTTGCCAAAAATTCCGTGCAGAATATACCGGTATTCCAATTATACTTGTTCCTACAACTTATAATCATTTTACAGAGGAAGAGCTTACAAGCTGGGGAGCAACAATTATAATTTACGCAAATCATATGCTCCGTTCATCTTACCCGGCAATGAAAAATACAGCGGAATCCATACTTACAAACGAACGCTCGCTGGAAGCGGATAAGTTATGTATGTCCATACAAGAAATAATAGAATTAATACCGGGCGGTAAATAATGGTAAAAAATGCTATTTTTATTGCGGCAGGTTCAGGGACACGGCTTTCTCCCATTACTCTTAACACACCCAAACCTCTTATAAAAGTTAATGGAATAAGAATTATCGATACATTATTGGACGCTGTTTATGCCGCCGGTATAGAAAATGTTTATATTGTTAGAGGATATCTGGGGGAACAGTTTGACCAACTTAAAGATAAATATCCTAATATTCAATTTTTAGAAAATCCGTTTTATAAAGAAGCAAATAATATTTCTTCCGTTTTAATTGCGCAGGATTATTTACAAAACGCATATATAATAGAATCCGACCTTTTGCTTAAAAACCCGGTTCTTATAAACAAAGATCAAAATAAAACCAACTATCTGGGCGTTCCAACCGATTATACAAATGACTGGTGTTTTGAAACTGACGGAAACATTATTACAAAAGTAAAAATCGGCGGAAGCAATTGCCACCATATGTTTGGTATTTCTTATTGGAACGAAGAAGACGGAAAAAAACTTGCCAAACATATTAAAGAAGTTTACGAAATACCCGGCGGCAAAGAAAAATACTGGGATCAGGTTCCTTTGGAATATTTTATTAACGATTATAAAATAGAGGTTCGCGAATGTTCTTTTAACGATATAATAGAAATTGACACGCTGGAAGAGCTTAAACAGATCGATGCTTCTTACGGGAGTTATTCATGATGTTTCCGCTTTACATAGACCCCGGTACGGGAAGCGCGCTTTTTTCTTTATTGGTTGGAATAGCCTCTGCGGTTTTTTTTGGGTTTCATGCTTTTAAATTAAAAATTAAACATTTTTTTACAGGCGGCAAGGGCAAGTACGGCTCTAAACATAAATTTGTAATATACGCGGAAGATAAAAGATACTGGACTCTTTTTAAGCCTGTTGTAGAAGAATTCGAAAATAAAGGTATAGAGCTTCTCTATTTAACTTCGTCTGCGGAAGATCCTGTTTTTAGCACAAACTACAAATATATTAAACCGGAATATATTGGCGAAGGAAATAAAGCTTTTGCCCGTCTTAATTTTCTTTCCGCAGATTTTGTTCTTGCGACAACACCGGGACTGGATGTTTATCAGTGGAAGCGTTCCAAAATGGTAAAACATTACAGCCATTTATATCATACTCCGTCGGAGTTTGCGCAATGCGAAATGTTCGGTTTAGATTACTTCGATTCCCTGCTTGTAAATGGATACGAGTATCAGGAAGAGCATATCCGTAAACTGGAAAAAGCCCGCCGCCTGCCGGAAAAACAAATTGTAACAGTGGGCTGCACCTATCTGGATGAATACTTAAAAAAATTAAACGAAATACCCAAAGAAGAAAATCATGTTTTTACCGTTCTTGTTTCTCCTTCGTGGAGCGAAGCGGCGCTTCTTTCCAGATTTGGAGAAAAACTACTGGACCCGTTAATTAAAACAGGATGGCGTATAATAATTCGTCCTCATCCTCAATCTTTGCTTGTAGAAAAAGAAATTATAAACCGCCTTACAGCAAAATACGCGGATACCGCCAACCTGGAATGGGATTTAGAAAGAGATAATATTTATTCCCTAAAAAAGGCCGATATAATGATCTCCGATTATTCCGGTATTATCCTGGATTATATGTTTTTGCTTAATAAACCGGTTTTTTATACCGCAAAGGAGCTTGATTGGAGAGGCCGTGACGCGTATGATATTTATAAGGATCAGGATGAAATCTGGACATTTCGCAACCTTGAAAATACAGGCATTGCGCTGGAACCATCCATGTTTAACGAACTGCAAGAGGTAATTACAAAAGCATCCGCGGATTCTTCCCTGGATACATCTATTTCAGAGATAAAAAACAAAGCATGGGCGTATCAAGGGGAAGCAGGAAAAAAGGTGGCAGACTTTATGATAAAAACAACGGAAGGAATATAATATGTTAAAATTTTCTACAAAAGCAGGAACTTTAAAATCGCTGGAGCCTTGTGTAAAAAAAAGTAAAATATTGCCGCAGTATGTTATAAACACAGGCGATCTTTTTTCCAAGCCGGAAGAAATAAAAAAAGAGGTTCAAAAAGAATTTAAAGTTCCTCTTATTGTGCGTTCTTCCGCATCTAACGAAGATACGGAAAAAAGCTCTATGGCAGGGCAATTTCTTTCGCTTTTAAACATAACTCCGGAAAATATAATAGATGCCGCAAAAAAAGTTTACGAATCCTACAACGATAAAAGTACAGACAACCAAATACTGATTCAACCTATGCTAAAAAACATAGATATGTCCGGTGTTTTGTTTACGGTAGATCCCAACACAGGCGGAAATTATTTTGTAATAAATTACGACGATACCAGCGGTTCTTCCGAATCTATCACCTCAGGGCAGCAGGCAGATACTTCTACCTGTTATATTTTTCATGGGAAAAAAAGCGGCAATGCTAAATTGGACTCTCTTGTAGAAGCATCCGAAGAAATAATCGAACTTTTTGGACAAAAAAATATTGATATTGAATTCGCTTTTACAAAAGACGGTATTTTGTATATTTTACAAGCCAGACCTCTTGTTTTGCAGAAAGAAACCGCCTGCATAGATAAACAACGCCAAACTTTGGAACGGGCATACAACTTTATTACAACAGGCATGGGTTTGCATCCTTATGCGCAAGGACGGCGTACAATCTACGGTGTTATGCCGGACTGGAATCCCGCGGAAATGATCGGTATTCGTCCAAGGCCGCTTGCGTCATCTTTGTATAAAAAACTTATTACAGACGGTACCTGGGCGTATCAGCGCAACGAATACGGCTATAAAAACCTGCGTAGTTTTCCGCTTATGGTAGAATTCTGCGGGCTTCCGTATATCGATATTAGAATCAGCTTTAATTCATTTATTCCAAAAGATATAGATAACACACTCAGCGAAAAACTTGCCAATTATTACCTGGACAGCCTTGCCGCAGACCCTGACAAGCACGATAAAGTAGAGTTCGAAATTGTATTTTCCTGCAACACATTTGATCTGCCCCAGCGTTTAAAAATATTATCGGAACATGGTTTTACTCAGCAGGATATAGATACCCTGCGAAATTCTCTTTGCGATTTAACCAATAATATAATTAATGTTCAGGACGGTTTATGGATTATAGACACGCAAAAAATTGATATACTGGATAAACGCCGCGAAATTATTATAAACAGCGAAATGGACGATATATCCAAGATTTATTGGCTGATAGCGGATTGCACTCGTTACGGCACTCTGCCCTTTGCAGGACTTGCGCGAGCGGGTTTTATTGCCGTGCAGCTTTTAAAATCGCTGGTTGCCATTGGCATCCTTTCCGAGCGCGACTATCAAAATTATATGGGAAGCCTTAATACTGTCAGCTCGCAAATGTCCGCAGACTGGCAGGAACTTTCTCAGTCCGCATTTTTAAAAAAATACGGGCATCTGCGTCCCGGAACTTATGATATAACTTCCAAACGCTACGATGCCGCGCCGGAAATGTACCTTGGCGGACAAACAGAAGCGGCATCCCGCGAAAAAGAACCATTTGCTCTTTCTATCGGGCAGTATTCTGCAATACAAAACGAAATGATTAACCAGGGATTAAAAGGAGATGTTCTTGCCCTGTTTAAATTCCTTAAAGCCGGCATAGAGGGAAGAGAATATTCAAAATTTATTTTTACAAAAAGTCTTTCCCATGTCCTGGAACTTTTAGCCAAACTTGGAAACCAATACGGTTTTAGCCGCGAAGAAATATCTTATCTGGATTATTTTTTAATAGATAAATTATACTCCTCGGCTGCGGATATAAAAACAGCCATTGCCGATTCTATCGCAGAGGGAAAAAGACGGCACGAAGAAACACTTGGCATTACCATGCCTCCGGTAATTCTTAACCCCGCAGATATTTACACATTCCATATGCCGACAAGTATCCCCAATTATATCACTCTGGGGGAAGCAACAGGAGATGTAATAGCGGAAGGACACAATAAAGATAATATCACGGGAAAAATACTTTTAATAAAAGCGGCAGACCCGGGTTTTGACTGGGTTTTTTCCTGCGACATTCTTGGTTTTATTACGGCATACGGAGGAGCAAATTCCCACATGGCAATACGCGCGGGAGAACTTGGTATTCCTGCCGCTATTGGAGTAGGAGAAAAAGTTTTTAACAGGCTCTCACAAGCTATAAACCTGCATCTTGACTGCGCTAACAGAAAAATAGAGGTTCTTAAATGAAGCAAATACTTGTAAGCCAGCGGGTTGATACAATAGAAAGCTACAATGAACGCCGCGATGCTCTTGATCAAAAATGGGCGGATTTTTTATGGGAAGCGGGCATTATCGGGCTTCCGGTTTTTAATCATGCTTTATCTTTAAACGAGATTATAAAATCGATTCAAATTGACGGCATCCTGTTAACCGGCGGGAACACTCCTGTAGAATACGGCGGTTCCGCCCCTGAACGCGACAATACCGATAATTTTCTTATTTCTTATGCGATAAAAAACAATATACCTTTATTGGGAGTCTGCCGGGGAATGCAATCCATAGTTATTTATTTTGGAGGCTCGCTGCACAAGGTAGAAAATCATGTCGCAAAACGCCATGACCTGGATTCATCTTACAATGTAAATAGTTACCACGAATACGCGCCGGATAATTCCGGCAGTGAGCTGGATATAATCCAAAAAGCAACGGACGGTGTTATCGAACATATCAAACATAAAAACCTGCCTATAGCCGGAATAATGTGGCATCCCGAACGGGAAAAGCCGTTTAATAAAAGAGATATAGAACTATTTAATGCATTTTTTAACAGGAGTATTTAATGAAAGCAATAATACTTGCGGCAGGCAGAGGCAGCAGAATGTTGGAAGCAACGGCAAATCTTCCAAAATGTATGATGAAACTTTGGAATAAATCCCTGCTGGATTACTGTATAGAAAGTTTAAATAAAGCGGGGTTCGCCTCCGAAAATATCGGCATTGTTACGGGCTACAAAAGCGAAGTTATCCATGAACAATGTAATTTGGCAAAGGATGTCAAATTTTTTCATAATGCTGAATGGGAAGTTACCAATATGTTTATCTCCCTTACCAAAGCCGCGGAATGGCTTTCTACAGAACCATGTATAATCAGTTATTCTGATATTGTATATTCACCTGAACCTGTAAAAAAACTAATGGAATCTAAAGCTGAATTTTCCATAACATATTACACGGAATTCTGGGATCTTTGGTGCAAGCGTTTTGACAACCCATTAAATGATCTGGAAACCTTTAAGATGCAAGACGGTAAACTAACAGAGATTGGCAAAAAACCGTCTTCCAAAGACGATATTCAAGGACAGTACATGGGTCTATTAAAATTCGAGCCATCGGGCTGGTTAAAAATAGAACAGGCGATTAAATTACCCATGCCAAAATCTGTAGAAAAGCTTGATATGACTACCCTATTGCAGCATTTAATCGGCCTGGACAATAATATCGAGGCAATAAAAACAACCGAAAGATGGCTGGAATGTGATAACCAGAACGATATAGAGGTATACGAGAAAAATTATGGGCCTTCAGGGACTTGAACCCCGGACCTACGGATTATGAGTCCGCTGCTCTAACCAACTGAGCTAAAAGCCCCTTTATTGCTTATTTATAGCTAAATTCGGGAAAAATGTCAAGAGCGGCTAGATATTCCAAAGAGGCCTAAAATTGTATATAATTAAAGTAATGTGGAACCCGATTAATAAGATTAAGACAACTTTTTACAATCTTGGCTTTTTTGCAAGGACATTAAAGGGCGTTGGCTATTTTATCCGCCATTCCCAGGCTTCTTTCAGAATACTTATCATGCAGATTCTTTTTACATTTGTGCATGCTATGGGAATTTCGACTCTTTTAGCGCTTGCCATTGGCGCTGCGGTAAAAATAATAGGAATGCCCATGCTTTCCGGCTTTTCCCAGGAGCAGCTAATTTATCAGCTTTTAATTATCATTATTACAAGGGAATTAGGGCCGCTATTAACCGCGTTTATTGTTATCGCAAGATCCGCTACCGCCATTGCCACCGAAATAGCGGGCATGGTTATTTCGCACGAAGTAGAAGCATATATATCAGTCGGCGTAGACCCCATAGAACATCTGGCGGTTCCCAGATTCCTTGGAGTTACTATCTCCCTTTTTCTTTTAAATATTTATTTTTCCATATTCGGACTTGCAGGTTCTTACTTGGTTGCGCAATTATTTAGTTCTACACCAATGGGGCATTATTTTTCCAGTTTATTACAATACTTAACTATTCAGGATGTTTTACTTTCTATTATTAAAAGTATATCATTTGGTGTAATTATATCTATTGTTGCTGTGGTTCAGGGTTTTTCGGTAGAAAGAGCAAGCACAGAAATTCCTGTTGCCGGCTTAAAAGCGGTAAGCAGCGCTTTTGGGCTTTGTATATTGGTAAATGTTCTTTTATCAGTATTATTTTATATGGTTTTATAATGGAAAATTAAATGTCAGTAATTATCGAGTTAAACAATGTCAGCTTCTCCGCGCAACAAGGCATAGTAGTTAATGATATTTCTATGATGTTCAAAAGAAATAAGACCACTGCCATTGTAGGTCCTTCCGGCGGCGGCAAAAGCACTGTATTAAAACTTGCCGCAGGTTTATTGGTTCCGAATAATGGAAATGTTTATTACGAAGGAAAAAGCATATCCCATATGAACAGAGGCGAAAATGGCGATTTCCGGCGCAATTGTTCTTTTGTTTTTCAGGATTCCGCGCTTTGGGCAAATATGGATTTATTTTCTATTCTGGAGCTGCCGTTAAAAATTCATTTTCCAAGCATGACTGCCAAAGAAAGAAAATCCCGAATAAATGCAGTAACCGAAAAAGTTGGATATAAAAAAAAGCTTACCGTAAGACCGGCATACCTTTCTATGGGTGAACAAAAATTAATAGCATTTGCTCGTGCTTTGTTATGCGAGCCAAAATTAATGTTTTTGGATGAATGGACGGAATCTTTGGATGAAAATGCCGCCGACAGATTAATTAATATTGTACGCAGCAAACAAAGAGAAGGATGCACTTTTCTTTTTATCAGCCACGACATGAGGTTAATTATAGATTTAGCGGACTATGTAGCAGTAATTATCGACGGCAAGGTTTCTGCCATGGCGCCAAAAGAAGAAATAATAAGCGATTTACTTTTAAACGATTTTATAAAAATTGGAATAGCTTCATAATGGAGGTTGTATATGAGATTTTCAATTAGATTTGCGGACAAGATTGTAGGGGCTCTTGTTGTACTTGCACTTGCAATTCTGGTAGTAGTAATATTTATGATTGGCAGAAGCCAAAGGTGGTTTAAGTATGATTATCACTATATATCGTATTTTCAGTCCGCTTCGGGTTTAAGCAAGAATATGCCGGTACAATACAAGGGTTTTGTAATTGGTTATGTCAAAGATTTTAAACTTGCAGACGATGACACAGTAGAAGCAACTTTTACAATTTTCGAAGAATACAGGGATAGATGGGTTAAGGATGGATCCTTAGTCGAAGTTGTCGCAAGTCCTATTGGTCTTGGGAATTCATTTATTTTTTATCCCGGAACCGGAATTAATATTTTAGATGAATACAGTTTAATACCGGATATTTATTCTGTAGAAGGCAAAAGGTTTATAGCGGCCGGCATGACGACAAAAACCGATTCCGAGGACAGTATCAGCAATATAATGAATCAAGTAAATGAACTTCTGGAAAATATAAATTTATCTTTATCGGCTCCTCCGGGTTCTGAAAATTTGCCGCTTTCGCAGACTTTAAGATATATAGAAGATGTTACAAGAGGACTTGCGGATCCAAATGGAACCATTATGCGGGCTCTTGACGGCGATGGTCCAATTTACAATGAATTGATATCCATGTTAAGATCGGTTTCCGGTATTTTGGAAGATATTAACAGATCAACCCATGTTCTTCCTTCTCAGCTTCCTGTCATATTAAATGATTTAAGCATCGGTTTAAGAGAAATACAGGATTTACTGGTAGCTATATCTAACAATCCTTTATTAAAAGGCGGTATTCCTGAAAGAGTAGAGACAGGACCGGGCGGCGCAAGCCAAAGAAATCTGGAATTTTAACGGAGGCATAAAATGAAAAAAAATATCTTTTTTATATTCCTTGCCGCATTAATTTTATCGGGCTCCTGCTCCTCCGCACCCAAAAAACCCGCAGAAATAGTTGTTTTACGCAGACAAGCGGAACAAGAACTTGATTTAGGCAACAAGGCCGTAGTACATGGGCAGTATAACAATGCTTTATTGCTATTAACAGAGGCAAAAAGAAAGGCGGTAAGCGTTGATGATGTATCGCTTGTAATAAGGACATCTCTTTCGTACGGAAATTTATTACTATCTATGAATAGAATTAACGAAGCATTTGCAGAATGGGATTCAGCCATTGCAGAAGCGCAAAGATTTGGAAATACAGAATTATTATCTGTTTCCAGAATTTTTCGCGCAAAAGGAAGTTTATTGACAGGCAGGGATACCGCTCGAAATGTGCTGGATTTAACAATAAGGGAACAGGCAAACATAGTAAAAGACAGATACTATATAGCGTTTTCCTGGCAAGTAAGGGGGCTTGCGCTTCGTGCTTTGGAATCGTATACTGAAGCGGAAAACTCAATAAGGCGAGGCTTGGAGATTCATGAAAAAGACAGGTATCTGGAAGACGCCTCTTATGATTGGTATATCATTGCGTCAATAAGATCGTTAGCCGGAAATTACTCCGGGGCAATTCAGGCGCTGGAAGAAGCAATTGCAATTGACAGGCGTATAGAAAATTCCTGGGGGCTTGCCGCAAGCTGGAAGGCATTGGGCGATGTCTATACAAAAATGGGAAGATCTAACGAAGCTGCCTCAGCCCATGCAAGATCAAAAGCTATTACCGAGGCTGCAAATTAAAAGAAATTTTATAAAGGAAAATTAAATGAATAATATGTTTATGAATACATACAACAGATTACCCGTAACCTTTGCAAAGGGCGAAGGGGCGTATCTATATGATGTTAACGGAAAAAAATATTTAGATTTTGGAAGCGGCATAGCCGTTAATCTTTTGGGGCACAATTATCCGCCTTTAGTAAAAGCGGTTCAGGAGCAGGCGCAAAAGTTTTTTCATGTTTGCAATTATTATCAGACCGATGTAACTTTGGCATTTGCGGAAAAACTTATAGAAGCATGCGCTCCCGGCGGCATGAAAAAGGTTTTTTTAGGAAACTCTGGCGCGGAAGCAAACGAAGGCGCATGCAAAATAGCGCGGAAATATTCTCTTAAAAAATACGGAGAAGGCAGACACACTATTGTAACGCTTAAGGGCAGTTTTCATGGAAGAACAATAACAACTCTTGCCGCTACAGGTCAGGATAAGTTTCATAAAGATTTTGGTCCGTTTACAGAAGGCTTTCTGCATATTCCCGGCGGCGATATAAACGAGCTGGATAAAGCACTAGACCCAAAAAAAGTTGCGGGGCTTTTTATGGAAGCAATACAGGGCGAAAGCGGTATTGTTCCGCAATCACAGGAATATCTGGAAGCTGCGGCAAAATTGTGCGCCGAAAGAGATATTCTTTTAATGTTCGACGAAATCCAATGCGGGATGGGAAGAACGGGAACTTTCCTTGCGTTTGAACAATACAAGGATGCCGGCGGGAATCCAATAAAAGCGGACATTGTAACGCTTGCCAAAGGATTGTGCGGAGGAATTCCCGCAGGCGCGGTTCTTGCCGGAGAAAAAGTAAGCGAAGTTCTTGTACCGGGAGACCACGGAAGCACCTTTGGGGCAAATCCCATTGCCGCCGCCGCGGGTCTTGTTATTTTAGATACAGTAAATAAACCCGACTTTTTTAATAATATAAAATTAAAAGGCGAAAAATTAATAACGGAAATAAAAGCATTACCCAAAGTTAAAGAAGCAAGAGGCAAAGGACTTATGATTGGTATTGATATAGAAAGAGAATCCTGGCCGTTTCTCCAAACCGCGCTGGAAAAAGGACTTTTATTATTATCTTCCGGCGGAAACACTTTACGACTACTACCCTCGTATATTATTACGGATAAAGAGATTGAACAAGGAATAGGTATTATAAAAGATTTATTAAATGCCGGATAAAAACTTTTTTAGAAAATTAGCCGAGAATGATATTCCGGATTCCTCTATTCTGGATATTTCCAAAGGCGGAAAGGTTCTTGTTATAAGCGACCTTCACATGGGTTATGGATCGCGCGACGATCTGGATCGTAACGGAGAAATGGTTACCTGTATTTTAGAGCACTATTATTTTAAAAACGGCTGGACATTAATACTTAACGGCGATATAGAGGAGCTCCAAAAATACCCGCTGGAAAATATCCGCAAAAAATGGGCGGCTCTTTTTAGGGTTTTTGATATGTTTGCCGGCGAAAACCGTTTATATAAAATTATTGGAAACCATGATGCTTCTATTTACTTTAAACGACACCCGGACTACCCTTACAAACTTTACCAAGCGGTAAAAGTTATTACAGGCAAGGCTTGCGCTTATGTATTCCACGGACATCAACTTTCTGCAATTTATTCAAGATTTAATTGGTTTATTGGATTACTAATTAGATATTTTCTAAAACCTCTAGGCATAAAAAATATAAGCGATTCCAGAAACCCGCAAAAAAGATTTGTAATAGAACAAAAAGCATATTCATTCTCCATGGAAAACCACTGTTTATCCATAATTGGACACACTCACCGCCCTCTTTTTGAATCTCTTGGCAGATTCGACTACATTAAGTTCGAGATAGAACGCCTTTGCCTTGAATACCCTGCATCCAAAGGCGAAAGACGGGATAGTATAGAAGCCGAGGTTAAAGCTCTTCGCAAAGAACTTAGTAAATTAAAACGCAAGGAAAAACGCGACATTCTGCGCCAAAGTCTTTACGGCGATGAATTGCCTGTCCCATGTCTTTTTAATTCGGGGTGCGCGCTTGGCAAAAAAGGCATAAACGCTATCGAGGTATCCAGCGAAGATATAGCACTTATCTATTGGTTTACCGAAGGCAAAAGTAAAAAATTCGTTACAAGAGGAAATTACAAAATAGAAGGTATCCCCGGCTTCCCCTACAATCGTGTTGTTCTTAATCACAATAAATTAGACTATATTTCTGCAAAGATTAAGCTTTTAGGGAATTAGGTAGTAATTATAGTGCAGTTTCAAATTTCTAAAACCTGCGAGTTTGGCAACACATTACCCCCCCCAGTTTGATGTGAATCATTATCTACATAAACCTCTTGATAATTTTTAAAGTATCAAGTATTATATGTTTAGTGATAAAAAACCGTTCTTTAATCGAGCCTGAAGATTTCTCTATTACTGAAATGGAATCACTGTTTATATTAGCCGAAAAAATCGAAAAAGACGATAAATACCTCCGAGAAAGCTGCCGGGGCAAATTGCTTGCCACGCTTTTTTTCGAGCCAAGCACCAGAACCCGCCTAAGTTTCGAAGCCGCCATGCTCCGTTTGGGGGGCAGTTTTTTGGGGTTTGCCGAGCCGGGTTCCAGTTCTACCGCTAAGGGCGAAAGTTTAGCCGACACAATCCGCATGGCTTCTTCCTACGCCGATGCCATAGTTATGCGTAACCCCAAGGAAGGATCCGCCCTCCTTGCCAAGCAATATTCCTCTGTCCCTGTCATAAACGCGGGCGATGGCGGTCATCATCATCCTACTCAAACCCTTACAGACCTTTTAACGATTAAACAGCTTATGGGCAGGCTGGATAATTTAACCGTAGGCTTCTGCGGCGACCTTAAATTCGGGCGCACGGTTCATTCGCTTGCAAAAGCTCTTGCCCGTTACAAAAAAATCAAAATGCTGTTTATTTCTCCAAAAGAGCTTGTGCTTCCCGATTACATTAAAAACTTATTAAAAAAGCAAAATATCGAGTTCGAAGAAAGAGAAGTTTTAGAAAAGTCGATGCCCGATATTGATGTTTTGTACATGACTCGGGTTCAGCGCGAAAGATTTTTTAACGAAGATGATTATATCCGCCTTAAAGATACCTATGTATTAAACCCCGACAAAATGGCATTATCCAAAAAAGATATGGTTGTACTCCACCCCTTGCCGCGCGTAAATGAAATTGCGGTAGAGGTCGATTCCGATCCAAGAGCCGCCTACTTTAAACAGGCCAAATACGGAATGTTTGTAAGGATGGCGCTTCTTGCAAGTATTTTAGGCGTAAAGGAAATAATATGACAGCAATCGATAAATTATACGAAAAAATAAAAACACATGGTCATGTATGTGTCGGCTTGGATACTTGTATCGATTATGTTCCTAAATCTGAGCGCAGCAAAGGCAATGATGCCGAAGCTGTACTCTCCTTTAACAAAGCATTAATCGATGCAACTATCGAGGTTGCTGCCTGTTTTAAGGTGCAGATTGCTTACTACGAAGAAAAGGGCATAGAAGGATTAAAAGCATATTCGGAAACTTTAAAATATATCCGCCAAAAGGGCGGGATAGCAATTGCCGACATAAAGCGGGGGGACATTGCAGACACAGCCATCCGTTATGCAAACGGGCATTTTTCCGGCGATTTTGAAGCCGACCTTGTAACCCTTAACCCCTACATGGGCATAGATGCAATTACTCCCTGGCTTACCAAGGCAAAATTAAATGGCAAGGGTGCTTTTGTCCTTATGCGTACCAGTAATCCCGGCATGAGAGATTTTGAATATTTAGAAACGACAAACGGCAAAAAGGTATACCACATTGTCGGCGATAAACTTTCCGCTCTTGCAAATGAAACAAAGGGTAACTGCGGTTATGGAATGTTCGGCGCTGTTGTAGGCTGTACGGAGCGGGAAGAAGCGGCAGAAATCAGAGCCGCCTATCCTGATTTGTTTTTTCTAATTCCGGGTTATGGCGCGCAGGGCGGCGCCGCGGAAGATGCCGCGCTCCTTCTCCGGGATGGCAATGGCGGCGTAGTAAACGCATCCCGCTCGATCATTACCGCTTGGCAAAAAGAACCAAATAACGCCGATGCAAACAATAACTTTGCCGCCGAATGCGCCTTGCGGGCAACCGTTAAAATGCGCGACGAAATCAGAGCGGTTTTGTAATAAAGGGGCTGGGAAATTTTCTCACACAGAGACACTGAGACACGGAGGTTGTTGTTTGAGGGCTAAAGGTAACCTTCATGGGCTTTCTAGAGGTTAGAAGTTGGATTTTTAAAAACGCGGGCTTGAAGGATTGATTGAACTTTCAAGTTAGCAGGTGCTCTCCGTGCCTCTGTGTCTCCGTGTGATGTCCTTAGCCCAACCCCAAAAGTACAGAGGTTATTTCCAGTCTCCTGCGCCTATTGTTTCGTCGCAATATTCGCATCTATAGGTTCTGGCATCGGCATCGACTAAATGGAATACATGAGTTATGTATTTTTCTGTAGAGCTAATACAGCGCGGGTTTTTGCATATAAGAACATTTTCTACCTTTTGGGGAAGCTGCATTTTTATCTTATTTTTTACTTTTTCGTTTTCTATAATACAAACAGTTATATTAGGGTCTATAAGCCCCAGGACATCAAGGTTAATATCGATAGTGTTATCTATCTTAATTATATCTTTTCTTCCAAGCTTTTCCGAAGCGGCATTTGCCACAAAGGCTACAGTATAAGGGGCTTTGTCCAGCCGCAGCCAGTTAAAGATACGAATACCCAGCCCGGCCTTTATATGGTCTATTACAATTCCATTCTTAATTTCTTCGATATTTAACATATTTACAGTTTATCAAATTAATTAAATATTGTACAATACAGTATGTGTCAAGAAACAAAAAATAACAGCCTCCTTAGCGAGCTGGTCTCTAATCATTCCATTAATAATGATACCTTCTGCATGTCTTTTAAGTGGGAAGGCCGCCCGCCCAAGGCAGGGCAATTCTTTATGATTAAGCCTGTCCGCAGTAATGTTTTTCTGCCAAGACCTATAAGTATTTTCGAATATATTCCTTCCCAAAATATCGTAAAATTTTTAATTGTCAAAGTTGGCAAGGGGACGGCAGAACTCTCCGCCATAAAACCCGGAGAAAAAGTCCGGCTATCGGGGCCATTTGGCAATTCGTGGGAAGACTTTTTGCCGGAAGATGTCCGTAATAGCGGCGGAAAGGCGGGGCTTGTCGGCGGCAGCGCGGGGGTTGCTCCTCTTGCGGCTCTTGTTGCGGAAAAACCGGAACTTAACTTTTATTTTTTAGCCGGCTTTAAAAATGGTTTTTCCAATAACGAAGAAGAAACCGCAACCTTGGGCGCTGCGGTAAAGGCAAAAAAACTTATTTTAACAGCCGAAGACGGAAGAAACGCGCTTCATGGAAAAGTAACCGACTACCTTTTCGATCTGGAAAGCTACAGTGTCATATTGGCTTGCGGCTCCAGCGGTATGTTAAAATCTGTTATTAAAAAATGCGAAACAAAAGAAATACCTTGTTTTGTATCGATGGAAAGCAGAATGGCCTGCGGTGTCGGCGCGTGTTATGGCTGTACAATCCACACCGCAAACGGCACCCGCCGCTTATGCGCTGACGGCCCCATATTCCGTGCTTCCGATGTGCTGTTTGGGGGTGCAATATGAACGAAAATATGATGCATGAAAATACCATACATGAAAACACCATAATAGATCTTTCTGTAAATATTGCGGGAATAAGATTAAAGAACCCTGTTATTGCCGCATCGGGAACTTTTGGCAACGGAAAGGAATACTCGCAGATTTTTGATACATCCAAACTTGGAGCAATTTGCACAATAGGCCTTACAATGCCGCCAAGAGACGGCAATACGGGAATACGAATTTGGGAAACACCCTCCGGGCTTTTAAATTCGATAGGGCTGGAAAATCCCGGTATTCCCAGCTTTATAGAAAACGATCTGCCCTTTCTAAAAAACTTAGGTCCTGCCATTATTGCGAATCTTTCCGGGTCTTCTTCCGACGAATATATTCAGGGCGCAATTCTTTTAAACGAATCATCTGTCGATATGGTAGAGCTAAACATTTCCTGCCCCAATGTAAGAGAAGGCGGCATGGCATTTGGCCTGGATGCGGGAACAGCGGCAGCGCTGACTGCGGCGGTAAGACGCGTTTGTACAAACAAACCGTTAATTGTTAAGCTGTCCCCCAATGCTCCATCAATTTTTGCGGTTGCCCTTGCTTGTGTACGAGCGGGCGCGGACGGGCTTTCTCTTGTAAATACGATCAGGGCAATGGCGATAGATACGGTTAACCGCAAACCTGTTTTTGACAATATAACTGCCGGTTTATCCGGCCCTGCCATAAAACCAATAGCGCTTCGTATGGTTTGGGATTTATACAAAGGTTTAAACGACGAAAATATAAAAATACCCGTTATTGGCATGGGAGGAATTTCCAACGCAAATGACGCTTTAGAATATTTAATGGCGGGAGCTTCTGCTGTACAGGTTGGAACAGCGTCCTTTTTGGATCCGTTTTCTATGTTAAATATTATAGACGATATTCAAAGTTTTATGGAAACCAATAATATTCAAAACCTGGCGGAAATCTCCATTAGAGGATAACAGAGGATAAAAAATATGGGAAGTATTATTAATTTATTAAAAGAAAGCGGCGCTTTGCTGGAAGGGCATTTTCTTCTTTCTTCCGGAAAACATTCGGATAAATATTTTCAGTGCGCAAAACTTTTACAATATCCCGACAAAGCAATGTCGGCGCTAGAAGAAGTTGTCCAAAGTATCCGGGCAGATATAAAAAGCGGAAAAATCAGCGTCGATATTGTTGTAGGACCTGCAATGGGCGGCATAGTCGCGGCTTACGAAGTTGCGCGCCAGTTGGGTCTGCCCTCTATTTTTACGGAACGCGACGAAAACGGAACTATGACTCTCCGCCGCGGATTTGAGCTTAAAGAGGGTCTAAATGTTTTAATTGTGGAAGATGTCGTTACTACGGGAAAATCCTCTTTGGAGTGCGCCGCGGCAATAGAAAGTACGGGCGCAAAAGTTACAGCCCTTGCCTGTGTAGTGGATCGCCGTGCCGAAGGCGCAGAGGATATTCCTTGGGCGTTTTATCCCGCGGTAAAGTTACAGGCTTTTATTTGGGAACCTGCAGAATGTGAACTTTGCAAACAGGGGCTTCCTTTGGTAAAACCCGGCTCCAGAAAAATTTAACCGGCTAGATCAATTTATATTCTTTTGCCAAGACACTAAGCTCGCGGTTCCAGCGGGAACCGTTCATATACTGGCGGCGTGTTTCGCTGTCTTCTATGCGACCGGCGCGGCGCTGTAATCGTTTAAATGCCATGCTTACCACAGTACTAAGGTCTACAAGGCTTGCTTTTGCCTGTTCCAAAATACGGTATTTTGCGTAGAAATAAATAGCATCTAACGGATCCATTTCGCATAATTTTTCGTCGCGTAATATTTGTTGGATATTATTCGATGCCTGTACTGCTCCCTCCGGCGATACCTTGCTAAGGGCAAGCGATTCATACAAACATTTTATTCTGTCTTGAATTTCCCCATGAGTAAAATAAAGATGCTCGCACTGAGAAAAACCGCCTCTCCATTCCGCCTGTTCTGTATATAAAAAACAACCTTCGGTAAAAGGATTTTTTATGGCTTTCGATAAATCGACAGCTTTTTGATACTCGCCGGACAAATAAGCCGCTTCTATTTCGAAAAGGTCTGCGTCATTATTGGCAGGCTGCGGTTTTGGAGTTGCAGGATCATGGAAATATAATTTACAGCGATATGTCCACGCAGACATTACCTGATCTTTTTCTTCGGTTTTTTTGCCGTATGGATCTTTTCGCAAAGTTTCGAATATATCATGGGCTTTTCTGTAATGACCAAGCTCAAATTCCAGCCGTCCTTCCAAAAATCTGGAACGATCCGCCCAATCCGGGTGGCCTGTGGCAAGCGCCTGCTCTATGGATTTACGCGCAAGCCTTGCCGCGCTATAAACATCTCCGTATAAAAATTGAGCCGCAGCCGCGTAATACGCGGATATTGCAAGCTCGTCATAATTACCGGCTTTTTCCGCGTTCGATAACGCAAAGTTTAAATATTCGATTGTTTCTGCAGATTGTTTTTTGGTTAAACATACAAGAGAAAAAAGGCGATACGCCTGCGGAAGACAATAGCTGTTCCTGCTCTGCCCCAATAAAATTGCTTCTTTTGCTTTATCCGCAGCTTCTTTATGTGAATGGCATCCCAAATAATACGCGCTAAGGTTAACAAGAATTTGCGCCTTTAATACGGGGTAAGGATCGCATTCCGAGCTAAGACTTTCCATAGACGAAGAAAAAGAAAATATTTTTTCTATTTCCTTGTTATTGCCAGAATGTAAAGCTCTTGATGTATTAAAAATATACCTTATAGCCGCAGCCCTTACCGTAACAAGCTCGTCAAACTGACCGGACTTCATTGCTGTTTCTATACCGGAAACCGTATTATTAATTATGTCGGATAAAAAAGATTTTAGAAGAAGTATATCATCGATTTTTTGTACGCCATCCAGGTTGGAAATAATAACCAGCAGGCGGAAACAGGGTGTCAGATTTCTTCCTGCCGCCCAATTTAATAACCGTCCGCAAACCATTTCTTTTATTTTTTCATGTCTTTCGCCAAGCACTTTACGGGCATAATCTTCCAAATGCCTGTTTACAGGACAAGGCTCGCGTATATTATCTATTAACCCCAAAGTATGAAGAATGGAAAAGGCTCTGGTAATCATAACCGGGTTTTTATCGTTTTCTTCCAGAAGCCGCTGAAAAAGCTCCGGGGAAAAATATCTTCCAAAAAGAAAAATTACATAAATAATTTCCCAAAGATCTGTAGAAAGTTTTGGAAAATATATTTGATCTTCTTTTGCGGCTTCGAGTCTTATAATATTGCCAAAATGCGGCTCCCACTGTTTTAATTTTTCGGAAGAAATATCAATTTCGCCTGTACCCAGAAGCATTAATTTTTTTTTATTTTCGGAATCTATTTCATTTAATACTTCCAAAAGCACATCTGCAATTTTGTTGCCCGCCAAATGAATATTCTCCAGTATTATAACAGGCGTACATTTCTTTTTAAGAGCTTCCTTAAAGTAAAAATCAAAGACAAGATTCAAAAACCTTCTTAGGCATCTTATAATATATTCGGAAACTTCGTCTCTAATTCTTTCGCGGAATAAAAGCTCCCATAAATTATCAATTTCTTCCGTAGTTGAATTTCCCGGTTGCTGCCCTATAGCCAAAGAACGAATGCTTAACGACCATGCATCTACAAGCGCGCCAAGACCAATGCTTCCAAAGTAAATTGACAGCGGTGGAAAATCTCCGTTTAATTTTTGGTTATACATGTATAAACCGCTTCTAATTTGCGCATAAGGCGGACACAGTATCAATTTACTTCTGCCTCTTTCCTGATCCAATGCCATAATAACTTTTTTTTGCATGTTTAAATCGTCTTTAATTGCATTTTTAAATACTTTTAATTCTTTAACCCTGTAAAAATTGCCGCAGCCGTATTTTCTGCGCCTGGCTCCGCTTAACCATTCAGACGGTTTTTCGAAAGACGCGTAAGGAACAAGTTTTCTTGCCGATCTATCATTAACAAAAACTCCGTTATAGTTCGCAAGATAACGGCCAAGCATTTCCGGAGCATCCGGCATAATGTCTGTAATAACCAGCGAATAACCATAAAACTCGTTGGATGATTCTATATTTTTTTTTAAATTTTCTATTAATAGAAATATATCCAGCCAAAAAGCGATAACTTCTTCGTTTAATACAGCGGAAATAATAAATCTGTCGCCTGTAATTTTGCCTCCGGCATCTACAATGGTTTTTATCAGCGATTCATCAATCTGTTGAACAATTTCCGGCCTGGTTCTACGAAGCTGTGTCTTAAATTTAAGAAAAAAGTATAAATAGATCATTATTTAATTATCGGCAGGAAACAACAGCCATTACAGGGCAAAATTCGGGCGTTTTTCCGCTAAAAACCGCTATTCCTATTCCATTTTTAATCGATTTTATATATAATCCAGCTATGAAAAGAATATTTTTTATCTTGCCAATTGTTATGCTTTTAACCATTTTTTTGGCAGGCTGCGGCGAAGACGACAATGGATTACGCTATGGATTTACAACAGAACCTAATACTCTTGATCCTCTTAACCCCAGCAATACAGCCGATGGAAGAAGTATTCTGTTTAATGTCTTCGAAGGGCTTGTAAAACCGGATACCGATGGAAATATGCAGCCATGTATTGCGGAATCCTGGACTATCGAACAGGACGGACTTATTTATAATTTTTTTCTTAGAGAGGGAGTGTTTTTTCATGACAACTCGCCTCTTACTTCCGACGATGTCAAATTCAGTCTGGAAACAGCGGCATCCATGAACTATATCGGCTTGTCATTAATACAGGAAGTTAAAATTTTAGACGGCAATATAGTATCGGTTAAGTTAAAATCTCCCGACCATGAATTCCTGCCGTACATGACTGTCGGCATTGCCAGGGCGAATATTAAAGACAGGGAAAAAAACGCAATCGGCACAGGTCCATTTTATATTGACAGCTACAGACCTCAACGAAACCTTGTACTAAAAAAGTTCGATAAATACTGGAAAGAAGATTTGCCGCATCTAAATAAAGTTACAATGGTGTTTTTCGAAAATTACGAAGCTATGTTATTGGCTCTTCGCGGAGGCAGTATAGACGGCGCGCATGTAACAGGTTCTATGGCAGCACAGCTTAACCACGAAGATTTCGATATTTTAAATAATTATTCCGCGGCAGTTCAGCTTTTAGCCCTTAACAATGCAGCCCCTCCGCTTAATGACATAAGAGTAAGACAGGCGTTAATTCATGCTATAAATATTCAAAATATTATAGATACCGCTTTTTTTGGGCTTGGGATTTCGTCGGGCAGCCCGATAATTCCGGGGCTTGCATCGTTTTACGAAAACCAGTCGCCGTATCCTTATAACCCCGACAAAGCCCGTCTTTTGCTGGCACAAGCGGGTTTTAATACAGAAAATAAACTTTCGCTGGAAATTACTGTTCCTTCGAATTATTCTATGCATGTAGATACTGCCCAGGTTATTGTGAATCAACTTTCCAATTTTGATATTGATGCTTCCATTAAACTTGTCGATTGGAATACATGGTTAAACGATGTTTATTTTGGAAGACAGTATCAGTCAACAATAATTTCGCTGGACAGCCCCGTTGTTTCTCCAAAAAGTTTTCTTTCCCGTTACTATTCCAATAATGCAGAAAATTTTATTAATTTTAACAGCCCCGAATTTGACATTATTTACGATAATATTCTGCTGGAACCCGGCGAAACGCAAAGGTATCAATTTTATATCGATGCCCAAAGATCAATAACCCAAAATGCCGCAAGTGTATTTTTGCAGGATATTTTTTATTTTAGGGCATTCCGCAGCGGAATTTACGGCGGGGTTTTAAATTATCCGTTATATGTTACTGATTTTGCCGCAATTTACAGGATAGAAGACAATTGAATTACATACTCAGAAGAATTCTTACAGCTCTTGTAACCATGCTTCTGGTATCCTTTTTTTGTTTTTTGGCATTTAGCGTTATACGCGGAGATGCGGCAGTTTATTTATCGGACATACACTCTACTCCGGAACAGGTGGAAACACTGCGGGAAGAGCTTGGGCTTAACAGAAATGTTTTTGCCCGTTACTTTGACTGGTTAATTAATTTTATTACAGGAAATCCGGGAACATCTTTTCGTTTCCGTGGGGAATCAATAAGTTCGGTAATTGCCCAGCGGCTTCCTGTAAGCATAACCCTTGCCCTTTTATCTTTGTTTTTTATTTTATTAATTTCTTTGCCGGTTTCCTTTTTTACGGTAAAAAAAGAAGGCAGTATAATCGACAGAATTGTAAACTTTTTTACCGCCGCAGGCATAAGTACTCCCGGTTTTTTTCTGGGATTATTATTTATTTGGTTTTTTGGACTTGTCTTAAAAATTTTTCTTCCAGGCAATTATATCGACTACAAAGAACATTTTTTGGGGTTTATCGGCTGTCTTATCTTTCCCGCCCTGGCAATTGCCGTTCCAAATTCCGCAATACTAATTAAATTTTTAAGAGGTTCGTTAATTCAGGAATTAAAAAGCGATTATGTACGCACGGCAAAAAGCAAGGGCGCAGATTACTTTTACATACTGCGGCATCATGTGTTAAAGAATGCGCTTATTCCCGCAATTACAATGTTTGGAATGATTATTGCGGAAGTACTCTCCGGCAGCATTATTATAGAACAGGTTTTTTCCATTCCGGGGCTTGGCAGGCTTTTAATTGCGGCAATATCATCCAGAGATTATCCTTTATTACAGGCTTTAATGGTTTACATAGCATTTATTATTGTTATGGCAAATACTCTTGCGGATATAATAATTATGATTCTAGACCCCAGAATTAGAACGGCAATTATTACGAATAAAACAAGGGGAAATCAATGAAGCTGAATTTTGCGCGCTTTAACCTGGAAATAAAAATTGGCGCTATACTTGGTTTATTTATTGTTTTAATGTCTCTGTTAAGTTTTTTTTGGGTTCCCCACGATTACAACCAAATGAATCACGAAAACCGGTTTGCAAAGCCAAGCGCCAAACATCTTTTGGGAACGGATAATTTTGGCAGGGATAATTTTTCGCGCATTATGGCGGGCGGCAGGAATTCGCTTTTTCTTGCGGTATGTACCGTAATAGCGGCGGCTGCGGCAGGCAGCCTGCTTGGCGGGTTGGCAGGGTATCTTGGCGGAATAACAGAATCTATCATTATGAGAATAATTGACACCCTTAATTCTTTTCCGGGAATACTTCTTGCATTGCTTTTTATTGCGGTAATGGATAATAATCAATTTACCTTGTTTTTCGCACTCTTTATTTTATTTATTCCAAGTTATACACGAATTATGCGGACAGGAACGATTCAATACAAAAATGCTTTATTTATTCAGGCGGAAAAAATTTTAGGGGCAGGTTTTTTTCGTATAATTTTTATTCATATTCTGCCAAACCTTCTTCCCTCTCTTTTATCCGCATCTGTTCTTGGACTTTCAAACGCAATTCTGGCGGAAGCTTCCATGAGTTATCTTGGGCTGGGAATACAGCCGCCGGAGCCGTCCTGGGGCCGTATGCTTTACGAGTCGCAAACTTATTTCTTTTCGTCTCCTTGGGGCGCGGCGGCGCCGGGTTTATTTATTATGTTAACTGTAACGGCTTTTCATTTGTTGGGCGAAGGTTTACGCCGAAGTTTTACAGATAAGGGCAAGTGGAGCGTAATATGACGGAAAAACTTTTGGAAGTATCCAATCTTACGGTTAAAATAAAAAAAACCAATATTAAACCGGTTAATGATATAAGTTTTTCCATAAACAAAGGCGATATACTTGGAATTGCGGGAGAATCCGGCTGCGGAAAAACTCTTACGGCATTGTCCATTGCAAACCTTCTGCCGGAAACCGCTAAAATCGATTCTCTAAACAGCGGGATTATTTTTAACAATAAAATTACCACAGGCGTAATTTTTCAGGAAGTACGGCAGGCATTAAACCCCCTAATAAAAGCCGGCAGACAAATTACCGAAACACTGGAATTAAGCGGTAAAAAAAACGAAGAACAGAACAATAAATTGGCGCTGGAAATACTTGCTTCTCTTGGTTTTGAAAAACCGGAAAAAGTATATAACAGCTATCCGCACGAACTTTCCGGCGGAATGTGCCAGCGGGTTATGGCGGCAATTGCCTTAATTAAGGAACCTGAATTATTAATAGCGGATGAACCTTCCAGCGCGCTTGATACCGAAAGCCAGAAGTGCATTTTATCCCTGCTTGCAAAAATGAACATAGAAAATAAAATGACTGTGTTAATTATCTCCCACGATCTTTCCATTATTAAAGAATTCTGCAGCCGTTATCTTGTAATGAGCAAGGGAAAAATTGTCAAAGAAGAATTTGCAAAGGAATTTTTGGTTAATCAGACTCCGGCACAATACGAGAAAATAAAGAATAAACCGGAAAAAATACCGCTTTTAAATTTAAAAAATGTCTCCAATAAATACATACTAAAAAATATAAATCTGGAATTATATGCGGGCGAAATATTCGGGCTTTCCGGAAAATCCGGCTGCGGTAAAACTACCCTTGCCCTGTGTATTCTTGGGCTTATCGATTACGAAGGAAGCGTACATTTATCCGGCAAAAAACCTGTTCGGGGGCAACTGCAGATGATTTTCCAGGAACCGGGCGCTTCGCTTAATCCCCGTAAAAAAATAGGCTGGTTAATGAATGAACCTCTTGTTATTCACAAAATTGGAACACAGGAAGAAAGAAAACGAAAGATCGATAAAATGCTTCTTCGTGTCGGGCTGGATCCCTCTTTTAAAACACGCCGTGTACATGAACTGTCCGGGGGGCAAAAACAACGCATCTGCATTGCCCGCGCTCTTATTCTGGAACCGCGCCTTTTGGTTGCAGACGAGGCAACAAGCTCTTTAGATGTAAAGGCTCAAGGACAAATATTAAAGCTGTTAAAAAAAATAAACAAAGCAATTGGATTAACAATTTTGTTTATCTCTCATAATAAAGAAGCTTTAGAATACTTATGCGACAGAACAGCGGTTATGGACAACGGTAAAATTAAGATTTGTTCATAATTTCTGTTGTAATTTGGCTCCTGTCGTAGCGGTACTCTGTATAAACAGGGTCTTGGGCTATGGAAATCATTGCGGAAAGCATTTTTGCAAGGCCGGAAATGTCGGCTGTATTGTGATCACATATTCCCAAGAGTCTGTCTGTCCTGCCGGTTTTTAAAAATTCAAACCATATCTCCGGAGCAAGAGCGCCGGGAATATCATCGTCGCGATCTATGCCCAAAATATTTGTTTCTACAGAAACTTGCGAACAACTGGAAATTATTTTTTTCCACAGCCGTCTTGCCGGATACAGAAGATCCGCGTGCAAATATTCCGGCGGTTTTATCCGATTTACAAGACAGCGTGTTTTTAGAATCGGCGAATCAAAACATTTGCCATTATATGTTACTATAACGGATTTTTTATTTTTAAATTCACCAAGCACAGCTTCCAAAAAATCATTTTCGCCGGAATAATCCAAAAGCAAATATTGGGTTATTTTAAGTTTATCTTCGGGAACAAATCTGCCAAAAGCGGCAAGAAAAGCAACAGTTCCGTGCCCTCTGGAAAGACCCGTTGTTTCCAGATCGAAAAAAAGAAAGTCTTTTATTTTTGGAAGGGCTCTGCCTGCTAAATCCGAAACAATAACCGGCAATAACTTGGGCAGAACGGTCTTTTTTTCCAAAGGAGAAGCCATATAAATATCTCTTTTTAACGATAAAAACCCGCAGGATTCCCAGCCTTTATCCGCCAGGTTTTCCGGAATTGAATAATGAATCATCTTTTTAGGCTTATTCTTTAATTTGCTTTCTATTAACCCGTCTTGCTGCTTTTGTATTTTTCTAAGCCTGTCCTGTAAATTTGACATTATACTCTATAAGATCCCTTTGTATTTTAATTGTAACATATTATATAATTATCTTCATGCCGTTGGGAAAAAAGTTTTTTAGTCAGCCTACGATTGATCTTGCAAAAGCGCTTCTTGGCAAGCGCCTGATTTTTGGAGATTTAAGCGGAATAATCGTAGAAACAGAGGCGTATCTTTACAAAGACGACCCCGGCTGCCATGCAAGCCGCGGAATGACACCAAGAAATAAACCCATGTTTGGCCCTGCGGGGAATACTTATGTTTATTTAATTTATGGAATGTATCATTGTATAAACATAGTCAGCGGAAAAGAGGGCGAAGGCGAGGCAGTACTTATCCGTGCGCTGGAGCCTGTGTTGGGTATTCCCCTTATGCAAAAAAGACGCAAAACCCAAAAAAAAGAACACCTGTGCAGCGGGCCAGGCAAACTTACACAGGCATTCGGAATTACGCTTAAGCATAACAATCTTTCGCTTCTGGAAGGAAAAATGCGAATCGAAAATACCCGTATAAAACCGGAAATTATAACGGCAACAAGAATAGGTCTTTCCGAAGGAAAAGATTTGCCATTACGATTTTATATCAAAGATAATAAATTTGTTTCGAAAATTCAGGTATAATCCTACGGTAATTTTGGGCAAATTCAAGGTAATTTCAGGTATTTTCCGGACTTTTAAGGATTATTTACCGCTATAATTGACAGATTTTTATGCGAAAAACTACTAGACAAATCTTATTTTATACCCTATAATTTGCACATAAATATTTATATTTATTAAAGGAGCAGAAAATGGCAGAAGTTTTGTCGATAGTTCTAGGCGGCGGCAAGGGTACAAGATTATTTCCGCTTACTCAACATCGATCTAAACCCGCCGTACCTTTTGGGGGCAAGTACCGTCTTGTAGATATTCCAATTTCCAACTGTATTAACGCCAATCTTAGACAGATATATATTGTAACCCAATTTAACTCCGCTTCTTTGCATCTTCATATTGGTCAAACCTATGTCTTCGATTCTTTTTCTAAGGGTTATGTAGAGCTTCTTGCCGCCGAGCAAACCTTTGAACATTCCGGCTGGTACGAAGGCACCGCGGACGCAATCCGCAAGAACCTTCCTCACTTTAGAACTCAAAAACCCTCTTACTATATGATACTCTCCGGCGATCAGCTTTATCGTATGGATTTACAAGATTTCCTTAAAAGACATATCGATTCCAAAGCGGAAATAACGATTGCCTGTACAGGCGTAACACGGGAAAACGCAAGCGGTCTTGGAATTCTTAAAGCAGATACCAATAATCAAATTACGGAATTTTTGGAAAAACCGGGACCCACCAAAGATATTTCCGACTTCAAAGTTCCTTCAGAGCTTTTAACGGAAACTTTTAACAAAGACGACTGCTACCTTGGTTCTATGGGCATTTATATTTTTAACGCTAAAGTAATGGAAGAATGTTTGGCAAATGAACTTACAGATTTTGGCAAAGAAATTATTCCCGCAGCTATTTCCAAACTTAGAGTTAACGCGTATTTATTTGACGGCTACTGGGAAGATATCGGAACCATAAAAAACTTTTACGATACAAACCTGGAACTGACAACCCTGCGTCCCCGCTTCGATTTCTACGACGAATCAAGGCCAATATACACCCATATGCGTAATCTTCCTCCGTCAAAGATGAACTTTTCTAATATGAATCAATCCATTGCCGCCGAAGGCTGTATAATAACCAATGCAAATATTACAAACTCCATTGTCGGTATTCGTACACCTGTAGAAACAGGCTCCAGTCTTAACGGTGTTGTATGTATGGGGGCAGACTTTTACGAATCGGACAAACAAAAACTGCAAAATGCCGAAGCAAGAATTCCAAATGTAGGTATTGGCAGAGGCGCAATTATTAAGGGCGCAATTATCGATAAAAATGTCCGTGTCGGCGAAGGATGCCGCATAGGTGTAGACGAAATTAAACGGGTAGACGGTAATTACGGACATTATTATATCGTAGACGGTATAATTGTTATTCCAAAAAATACAATTCTGTATCCGGGAACAGTAATTTAATGTATACTGCCCGTAAGTTTTGCATTCTCTTTGTTTTTGTTTTATTTTCCTGTATAAATAGAAATCCTGTTTCGCAGGCCGAACAGCCGGTTATTTTAGAATTATCGCAAATGGAAATGGATTTAGCTTTCATACTGGAAACTTACGATCCGTTTTTGTGGATTTTAGTTGATAAGCAGCACGCCCTTCCCGCAGATTATGCGCCTTCGGTTCTTGTCCCATTAACAGGAAGAAATGTTTTGTACAGAACTAACAGGAACGATCTACTGCTTTGCCGTCCGGCTTTTGATTCGCTGGAAGAAATGGCCGCCGCCGCCCGCGCCGACGGATTAACTCTTACAGTTTCGTCCGCATACAGGTCGTATGCTTATCAGGAACAAGTATATCTCCGTTATGTAAGACAGTATGGACGGGAAGAAGCGGATACTTTTTCCGCGCGTCCGGGACACAGTCAGCATCAACTTGGTTTAGTTGTCGATTTTGGCTCTATTACAGATGCGTTTGCCGACACCCCGGAAGGTAAATGGCTTGCCGCTAATGCCTCGAATTATGGCTGGTCGCTCTCCTACCCTCTTGGTTACGAACATATTACAGGTTATAAATGGGAATCCTGGCATTACCGTTATGTGGGAAAAGAACTTGCCCGGTTTATAGATACTTATTTTGACGGAATACAGCAGAATGCCTTGCTTTATATAAACAAAACAACACAAACTATAAATTAATATTATCTATAAAATTAATACTTATTGTTAAAAATATTTGATTTTGGTATAATTCAAAACAAGAGGGATTAATGAACTTTAACAATAACTGGAAATTTATTCTTGGAAATCCAAAAAACGCTCAAAGCGAAAATTTCGACGACAGAACATGGAAGCAGTTAGATCTGCCCCATGATTGGGTTATAAGCCAGCCATTCGATAAAGGAAAACCTGACGGCTGGACAGCTCAGAATATGCAGGGCTTTTTTTCTTGGCAGGGTATCTCCTGGTATCGCAAGGAATTTTTCTTAGATTCCGTTATTGGCAAGGCTGTTTTTATTTATTTTGGCGGCGCGTATCGCAACAGTAAAGTTTTTGTTAACGGCAAAGAAGCGGGCGGAAGAGCATCCGGCTATTCCAGTTTCGAACTTGATATAACGGACTTTGTAAAAGACGGTAAAAATCTTATTGCCGTACAGTTGGACAATGGCTGCGAAGAACCTGACAGATGGTATTCCGGCAGCGGTCTTTACAGAAATGTTGTATTAAAAGTTGTCCCGCTTGTTCATATAAAAACCTGGGGTGTTCAAATTGATTCTGAATTGTCTAAAAACTTAAAACAAGCCGACATTACCGTAAAAACAGCAGTTATAAGCAAAGACAGAGCGGGCATTTGCAATGCCAATTTAAAATTTTTAAACCCGGACGGAAGCCTTCTAAAAGAAGTATCTATTCCTTTTAATATAAGCAGAAAAGAAGAACTTAAAATAGATTATGAACTAAAAATAAAAAATCCTTTATTGTGGTCGAGCGAAACTCCCAATTTATACACCGCTTTAATTTATATCGACACTAATGGCGAAGCATCAGAGCCTGTTAAAATAAAATTCGGCATTCGCAATATAGAAATTGCATATAAAAAAGGAATGACAGTTAATGGGCAAAAAATAAAGTTAAAAGGCGTATGTCTTCATCACGAGGCGGGTATTACAGGATCCGCTTATTATGACGATGTATGGAGGCGAAGATTAAACATTCTAAAATCCATAGGCTGCAATGCAATTAGAACAAGCCATAATTTACCGGCAGAAGAATTTTTAGACCTTTGCGACGAACTTGGATTTTATGTAGTAGACGAATGTTTTGACAAATGGAAAAGCGGCTATTATGCTTCTCATTTCGATACCGATGCGGAACGCGATTTAACCGATATGATTCTTCGCGATAGAAACCATCCCTGTATATTTATGTGGAGTATTGGCAACGAGGTAGAGAATCAGGGGCAAGAAAGCATGATTGCTATTCAAAAACAACTTGCAGGCATAGTACGCAAATTAGACAGCCGGCCTATAACCTGCGCGTTGGCTCCTCATGCTAATCCGCGTTCTCTTGTTAATGCCCCTGCAGAAGAACTTGTAAAAATTACAAAAACGCTTGCAAAAGATGTCGATATTCTTGGGCTAAATTACCACGAACCATTGTATCAACATTATACACAAGCAATAGACAAACCTATTTTAGGCACTGAATGTTACGAATATTATTCCAGCGTTGGAACAAATTTCGAAGATGTATCGGAAAAAAATCCGTGGCAGTTTGTTTTGGAAAATGACAATGTTATTGGTCAATTTATTTGGGCGGGCATAGATTATCTTGGCGAAAGCTCCTGGCCTGCAAAAGGCTGGACAGGTTCCATTTTGGATATTTGCGGCTTTTTAAAACCCAACGCTTTTTTCCGCAAAAGTATTTGGCTGGATAAAACGCCGCAGCAGGAACCGTTTATTTATTTGGCATTTTATGATCAGTTTAAGAAAAATAATTACGCAAGAGGAAGATGGTCGTTTCCGCAGTTAACAAGCCATCTAAATCATGAATATTTTAAAAGAACAACGGTAAAAGCCGCGGTTTTTACAAACTGCGATGAATCCGAATTATATATTAACTCTAAAAAAATGGGACGCAGAAAAAAATCGGATTTTGAAAATGGCATTATCGAATATACCTTCGAGTACCATACAGGCATTATAGAAATTAAAGGGATCCAAAACGGCAAAGAAACCTGTTCGTATACATTAAAAACGGCAGAGCAGCCGCAAAAAATAAATTTAATTGCAGACAGCAGTATCCAGCCCGGCGGTGTTGCGCATGTCGAAGTAAATATTGCCGACAAAAACAACAATATATGCGCCAACGATGAATCCTTATTGGAATTTTCGCTGGAAGGAGACGGAGAAATCCTTGGCGCTTGTTCGGGGGATTTAACTCAAAATCTTGGGTTTACCCAGCCAAAAACAAATGCCTTCGAAGGTAAAGCCCTGGTGTTAATTAAAGCGGGCGAATCGACAGGAGAATTAACACTAACGGCTTATTCCGAAAATCTGGAAAAAAATACCGCGAAAATAAAAGTAGGCAAAAAATGAAATTTACAATGAGATGGTTTGGCAAAAAATATGATCCTGTAACTTTGGAAAATATAAGACAGGTTCCCGGGATTCACGGAATAATAACAACTTTGTACGGTACTCCGGCAGGCGAAGTATGGAATAAAGATGAACTCTTTGCCTTAAAAAAACAGGTAGAAGATAATGATCTTGTTATTTCAGGCATAGAAAGTGTCGGTGTCCATGATGCAATTAAAATTGGAAACAGCGACAGGGATAAATACATAGATAATTATATAGAAACTTTAAAAATTGTCGCGGAAGCGGGAATCGATCTTGTGGTTTATAATTTTATGGCTATATTCGACTGGACTCGTTCCGATCTTGCAAAAAAACGGCCTGACGGCGCAACGGTTTTAGCGTACGAACAAAAACTTATAGATAAAATTGATCCCAATAATATGGCAGATTTAATGAATGAAAAAGCCGAAGGTTTTTTACTGCCTGGCTGGGAACCGGAACGAATGGCAAAAATTAAAGAACTTTTCGAATTATACCGCGATATCGACGAAGAAAAGTTATTTGCCAATTTGGAGTATTTTTTAAAAGCGATAATTCCGGTATGCGAAAAACTAAATATAAAATTGGCAATGCACCCCGACGATCCTGCATGGTCTGTTTTTGGGCTTCCAAGAATAATGACAGATAAGCAAAAACTTTTAAGACTGGTAAATATGGTAGACAGCCCTTGCAATGGCATAAATCTTTGCACCGGCAGTTTGGGATCAAGCCCGGATAATGATATTCCGGATATTGTACGCAGCTTAAAAGGGAAAATCCATTTTGCTCATATTAGAAATGTAAAATACAATGGCCCGCGCGACTTCGAAGAATCCGCGCACTTATCCAGCGACGGTTCTATGGATATGTACGAAATAGTAAAAGCATTTTACGATATTGGATTTAACGGCCCTGTGCGTCCCGATCATGGACGGCAAATATGGGGAGAAGTATCCATGCCGGGGTACGGATTATACGACAGAGCAATTGGAATTGGATATTTATCGGGGCTTTGGGAAGCAATAACCAAAAGGTAGGTTTATGTTAAACGAATATGATTGCTGGATGCAAAAAGTAAAAATAAAAACTAATTACGAAATTCCTAATATTGTTTATTCGGATGCAAAAAGTTTGGTTGCAAAACAGGCGGAAAAAGAATATTGTCTTGGAATAGAAAGGCTGCTTGGTTTTTCCCCAAAAATTGTAAAAAAACATAATAACATAAAAAATATTGTTTTGCTTAATTCTTCTTATGCATCCTCTGTAAAAGATGAATTTACAATAAAAGTTACAGAAAACCAAATACACATAACGGGCTCCGGCGAAAATGGATTACTTTACGGCGTATTCCGTTTTCTTTCTCTTCTAGCGCTTGGAAAAATTAAAAACGGTTTGGAATTAACGGAATCTCCTGTTTCCCCCTTACGCATGATAAACCACTGGGATAATTTTGACGGCTCTATCGAGCGGGGTTATGCCGGAAGATCCATTTTTTACAAAGACGGCGATTTCGATTACGACAAAACCCGAATAGAAGATTATGCTCGGCTGCTTGCAAGTGTTGGAATTAACAGGGTTTCCATTAATAATGTTAATGTAAGGGCAAACGCCAAACTTTTAATAATAGAAGAATACCTAAAAGAAGCCAAAGAGCTTGCTGCCATTTTCCGGAAATTTGGAATTAAATTATTTTTTTCGATTAACTTTGGAGCACCCTGGTCTCTTGGAAAATTACCAACCGCAGACCCGCTGGATCCCGCCGTAGCCGAGTGGTGGAAAAAAAGAGCCGCGCTTATTTACAAATATATACCGGATTTAGCGGGCTTTCTTGTAAAAGCGGATTCCGAAGGCGAACCCGGCCCTTTCCAGTACAACCGGACACACACGGACGGAGCGAATATACTTGCAAAAGCGCTGGAACCATTTGGCGGAGAAGTTATCTGGCGTTGTTTTGTGTACAACTGTACGCAGGACTGGAGAGATACTAAAACAGATCGCGCAAGAGCGGCTTTTGACCACTTTATGCCATTGGACGGCAAGTTCGACAAAAATGTAATTCTGCAAATTAAATTTGGACCATACGATTTCCAGGTACGCGAACCTGTAGCCCCGCTTTTTGGCGCGCTTAAAAATACACGCCATGTTATGGAATTGCAGATAACGCAGGAATATACCGGACACCAGATAGATCTTTGTTATCTGCCTTATATATGGGAAGATATTATGAACTTCGATACAATACACGGCGAAAACAGCAAAATTAAGGAATTATTGGGCAAGAAAAATATAGAAGGTTTTGCGGCAGTTGTAAATGTTGGTTTGGATAATAATTGGACAGGGCATACACTCGCTCAGGCTAATCTTTATGGTTATGGACGCATTGCCTGGAACCCTGCCATTACCGCAAAAGAAATTGCAGAAGAATGGAGTGTTCTTTCGTTTACAAACCCCGAGGTTCCGCAAAAAGTACAGGAAATTCTTTTGCGGTCTTACCCCGCTTATGAAAAATACAATGCTCCATTTGGAGTATGCTTTATGGTAAGTCCCAGTAATCATTATGGGCCCGGCATAGAAGGATACGAGTTTTCCCGCTGGGGTACATACCACCGCGCGGATAAGGATGCTATCGGCATAGACCGCACTCCTTCGGGAACCGGTTATACCGCCCAATATTCGCCAAAAAACGCAGCAATGTATGCAGATGCAAATACCTGTCCGGAAAATATTATTCTGTTTTTTCATAGATTACGCTACGATTTTATTATGAAAAACGGAGAAACGCTTTTGCAAAATATTTATAATATTCATTTTGAAGGTTATGACGAAGTATTAAGTATGATAGAAGACTGGAAAAGTTTAAAACCTTTGCTGGAGAATCAAGTTTATGAATCCGTACTTGCACGCTTCGAACGCCAGTTAGTTAATGCCCGCGAATGGAAAGATCAAATTAATACTTATTTTTACAGAAAAACCGGAATTACAGATAATAAAGGCAGGCAAATTTATTCTTAATTATCTATTATTACCCGTAATTAATACTTGCCAAATTTTTATATTGATGTTGTTATATAAGTATGAAATCTATCCAAAAAATATCCTTTTTATTAATTTTATCCTTGTTAGTAATTATGGCGTGTAACTCGTCCGGCGAACCTGACGGCAGTATGTCAATTAAATACAACGAATTACGCCAGGAAATTGACGGATTTGGCGGCTCCGATGCCTGGGCAAGGCTTCCGGAAAACCCCCATGTAGCTGCCGAACTTGCAAGACTTCTCTACTCCAAAAAAGACGGCATGGGATTTACAATTTTACGAACCCGAATCCCTTTCCGCGAAAGACTGCAAGGCGATGACAACCCCGGTTACAATGACGGTTTTGTCGTAAGAAACAGCGACAACACTTACAGATACACAGTAAACGAAGACGGAACAAAAACCTTTACGCTAAACTGGAATGGCTGGGATATGGCCAACTCCAAAAAATTAATAGATCTTATAAAATCTCTTGGCGACGACGGGCCGGAAAATCTTACAGTATTCAGCACTCCCTGGACACCGCCCAACAACAGAGTAACACGATGGAAAGAAAATGTTACCGGAGTAAGCTCCAAACTGGATTATGAAATTGACTGGTCAAAGCCGGATATTTGGGGAAGATTACGGCGCGATAAATACAACGATTACGCCGACCTTCTTGCCGATTTTGTTTTGAATTTCGAAAGCAATATGGGCGCTCCGTTAAATATTCTATCTATTCAGAATGAACCAAACTATAAAGTTGAATATGAATCCGCGTATTGGTCGGGAGAAGATCTGCGCGATTTTATAAAAACAATTGCGGTTCGCTTTCCAATGAAAAACATAGAATTAGATAGTCTTGGTATAATGGCTCCGGAATTCGAAAATTTTGATATTGATTTTAACGCAATGATAAAACCCATGCTGGACGATCCAATATCGGAAAACATTCTTACCCATATCGCGCTTCATCAATACAATTCGGGTTACGATTCATCTGTAAGAGCAGGCTCCAAAGAATTCCCGGGAATTATCGCATCCGGAAAAAAATTCTGGCAGACAGAAGTTTCAGGTTCCGGGCCTCATCTTCCTACAGGCAATGGAATAGATAATGCAATGCACTATGCAAGAATGATTCATTTTAATATGACACTGGCAGAAACCAACGCATTTCTTTTTTGGTGGCTTTGGCAGGTAAACCCGCAGAACCAGCTTTTTCCGGGCTCGCTTTTAATGACAGATCACAGCAGACTGGTAGATTCTCTTAGACTTTACGCTATGGGTCAATACTCCCGCTTTATCCGCCCGGGCTGGCACAGAATAGAAGCCGCCGCAAGCCCAATCAGAGGAAGAGCGGTTTATTCCAGCGCATACAGAAGCCCGTCTACAGGAGAAGTTGCCGTTGTAATTATTAACGATACAATCGGAGATTATACAATTTCTTTGGATTTAGAAGGCGCGGATTTTTCTAGGCTTGACATTTGGCGGACATCTGCCGAAGAAAAACTTAAATCGGCTGGCAGGCAAAGAGTATCCGGCAATAAGGCAAATGTAAAGATTGCGCCAAAATCTATTACAACTTTTTACGGCAGGGTTAAACAGTAAACCCCATAGCCTGGATAACTTCGATATTTAAATCTGTCTCGAAATTGCTTTTATAGTCCGGCGAATTAAAGATACCGAAGCTTCCGTAATAATCCCAGCATGTCCACGATATTTTTCTTTTATTCAGTTCGCCGCAAATAAATTGATACCATCTGACACGCGATTCTTTGGGGCTTTGAATCATTAACACCCCAAACTCTCCGCAAAAAACGGGGACATTTCTTTCTTTGGAAAATTTTAAAACTTTATCCAGTGTCGCGTTTAACTTTTCGTATTTACTGTCAGCCTCGTAACCTTTTATTGCAGACTCTACCCATGTACCAACAAAAGTTTCGTGAATTTCAGGCAGTTTATTGTCATAGGGAAAAGAGAGATTGGACAAAGGCGCCAAGGACGGTTTATTCCATGTTGCGCCCTGATGGGTAAAAATATGAGGATCGTAAAAATGAAATGTATATATTAATTTGTCGTCTTTGTATTCTGGAATTGTAAATAATTTTTCTATAGAATTATAATCGGTTCCGCCTACAATAATTAAATGTGTGTTATCTATTTGGCGGACAGCGTTTATTGTATCTCCCTGAATTCTCCCCCAAAGTTCGTCATCGATTTTATGGGGTTCGTTTAATATTTCGTAAATAATATATTTGCTTCTGTTTTTATAACGGTCTGCAATTTGCTTCCATACAGGAATAAGAATTTTATCTATGTTGGGATCTGTCGGATTTACAGGATGAAAAGAATGGTTATCTATAATAAGATAAATTTGGTGCTTCTCCGCCCAGTCAACGGCAGAATCGATATAACTAAATAATTTTGGGTTTATTGTATTGCTGCTATCTTCCATTGTGAATCTATGGAAAGCAATCGGAATGCGTATAACATCCGCCCCCAGACTTTTTACATTTATAAAATCTTTTTCTGTAAATGTTTCAAAAACAATATCGTCGAATGTTCTTGACTCGAACCATTTGGAAAAATTAACCCCTTTGGAAAACGGTATATTGTTCATAAAAACTCCTTCACTAATTATATATAATTTGTTATAATATATCAATGATAAATAATGGAATGATAATTCAGAGGGATTCACACTTCCCTGTCTGGACGGATAATAATGTATCGATCTTATTTTTAGGCAAAAATTATAAAGCGCAGCCTGCCGACGGTAAATGGCTGACAATTCTAGATCCTGTACAGGCGGGCGGCCCATTTACCCTGGAAATAACCTGCAATAGCGAAACTTGCGAATTAAAGGACATATACGCGGGCGACCTCTGGTTATGCGCAGGCCAGTCAAATATGGAAATGCAAATGTCCAGGCTTTACGATAATTTTTCGGAAGAATGGCAGTTAGAAGAATACCCAATTATAAGGCAGTATAAAGCGCCCCAGGAATGGGATTTTTCCGCGCCTCGCCCTGCAATATCATACTGTGCCAATGCCCCGTCATGGATTTTCGCATCAAAAGAAACCTTGCACGAATTTACCGCAACCGGCTGGTTCTTTGCAAAAAACTTGTACAAAAAGTATATAGATAAAGGACAAACAATTCCCATAGGGCTTATAAGTACGGCATGGGGCGGAACTCCCATTGAATCATGGATGAGTAAAGAAGCCCTTGCCGATTATCCTAAAATTATTGCAGACGGCGAACAATACGCGGACACTTCAAAGCGCGAAAAGATTATTCAAAAGTCCGCTTCTGACATAAATGAATGGGAAACAAATAACAGACAGGAAGATACCGGTTTTAAACTTGGCTGGCAAAAACCTGAAACAGATATCAGTAACTGGAAGGAAATGATCCTGCCCGGCGATTTTGCAACGGCAGCCGTAAAACCTGATGAAGAAATAAAAAACTTTTGCGGAGTAATTTGGCTTGCCAAAGATTTTGAGGTTTCCGCCGAATTTGCAAAAGAGAAAACTCAAGTTTGGCTGGGTACTATAATCGATGCCGATACAGTTTATCTTAACGGCGAAGAAATCGGCAATACAGGCTACCGTTACCCGCCCAGAAAATACGCCGCCAATGACAGATTAAAACCCGGCAAAAACCGCATTGTAATCCGCGTTACCTGCAACTCAGGACAAGGCGGCATAACCCTGGAAAAACCATTCCTGATTTTTTCGGATAATGAATCTATAGAATTGGGCGGTACATGGAAATACAATATAGGGGCAGTTTCAGCTACCCGCCCTTCCGAATTCTTTTTTCAATGGCAGCCAATGGGAAATTACAATGCAATGATTGCGCCTGTGCTTAAATATCCGTTAAAAGGTATTATATGGTATCAGGGCGAGTCAAACGAATCCCGCCCGCACGAATACGCCGCCCTATTCCAAAAAATGGTACTCGACTGGCGCAAGAAAAATAATAACGATAAACTGCCTTTCTTTTTTGTGCAGCTTCCAATTTTTCTGGAGGCTTCCGATAATAACGAAAACCACAACTGGGCTCTTATGCGCGAAGCGCAAGCCTCCGCCCTTTCCCTGCCATTTACAGGCATGGCGGCAGCCTGGGAATACGGCGAAAGCAATGACATACATCCAATAAACAAAAAAGATGTAGGATACCGTTTATACCTTGCGGCAGAAAAATTATTATTTGAATCCGATAACACTTCTCCGGGGCCAATAGTAAAAAAACATGAAATAAAAGATAAAAAACTGTATATCTATTTCGATAATTGCGGAACGGGGTTAAATTTATCCTCGTACGAAGGCGCAGAGAATACAGAAGGGTTTATCAGTATAATTACCGGCGAAAAACAAATTCGCCTGCCGTTTATAATAGAAACCCCGGATTCTATTTCTGTAGATTTATCAAATATAAAAAATCCAAAAAAAATATTGTATGCGTGGGCGAATAATCCCAAAGACAGGCAGTTGTACAACAAAGAAGGATTACCCTGTATTCCGTTTAGAATATTATTTTAGGAGAACGATGTATGTTTGATGCCGTAAAAACAAAAGATAATATAATAAACTGGATTAAAGATTATTTTAATAAAAACGGCAAAGACTGCAATGCTGTAATAGGTTTAAGCGGCGGCAAGGACAGCTCCATTGCGGCAGCGCTCTGTGTTCAGGCACTGGGTAAAGACAGGGTTATAGGGATTCTTATGCCGCAGGGGGAGCAGCATGATATTGATTATTCAAAAGATTTAGCGGTACATTTGGGCATTAAATATTATATTGTAAATATAAAAGACAGCGTAGACACACTCCTTGCTTCGATTAACCAAGACGGGCTTTCCCTGAACAAACAGGCAGTTACTAATATACCCGCGCGAATTCGAATGACAACGCTCTATGCCGTCTCTGCCGCGCTTAACGGCAGAGTTGTAAATACCTGCAATCTTAGCGAGGATTGGGTGGGCTACTCCACCAAGTACGGAGACAGCGCCGGCGACTTTAGCCCCTTATCGCAGTTCACTGTAACCGAGATAAAACAAATAGCCAAAGCGCTTGCCCTGCCCGACAAGTTTATAAACAAAGTACCAGAAGACGGACTTTCCGGTTTAACCGACGAAGCAAATCTTGGCTTTTCTTACGAAGTTTTAGACCGCTATATCCGAGAAGGTATCTGCACCGACCCGGCATTAAAAGAAGAAATCGACAGGCTTCATAGAATAAACAAACACAAACTTGAATTAATGCCAAGTTTTTGTCCGTAGTAGTTGGTAAAAATTAATTTTTATTTAATTGATTAATAAGCGCCGACATATCTTTTGCAAGGGGCGCTTCCAATTTTTTGCCATCGGGCAATATTAGTTCCAGGGAATGTAATCCAAGACGGGAAAGTAATGGTTTTTCTTCGAAAGGATCTCCTTTCCAGCCTCGCTTAAACGAAGAAAGTTTTACAGGATTTATTTTACCGTATAGTTCATCGCATACTACGGGATGCCCGATTGCCGCGGCATGTACTCTAATTTGATGTATTCTTCCTGTTTCCGGCATTGCTTCCAGAATACTGTAATTTCCCGAGCCTTTTATTAAATTAAATTTTGTTAACGATTTTTTACCCTTATATTTATCTATAATTGTCATGTGTTTTTTGTTTCCGTTAGGAACTAAAGAAAGATCGCAAATTTTTTCTTGCCAGGGTGTTCTGCCGTGAACAATGGCAATATATTTTTTTTCTATATTTCTATTTTCGAAAGCTACAGACAATTTTTTATGTGTTTCTTTATCTTTTGCAAAAATTACAAGACCGGAAGTATCTTTATCTATACGATGAACAGTAAACAATTTAATTTTTAGATCTTTTTCCAGTAATTTATCCAGTCTTTCTTTTGTTTCATCGTATCTATCGCCGCCAATGGAAATACCCGATGCTTTATTTACAGCAACGATTTTTTCATCTTCAAAAATAATGGAATAATATATAATCTTTTTCATAACTATTTCTCCGCGTTTATGCGCGAAGTTAATTTTTAATTATTCCCAAAGTCCACTTTAGGTATATCAGATTTACCTGCAGTTGCGGCAAGGTTTTCCGCCTTAATTGCATCATAAACTTCCTGCCTAAAAACTTTTACCTTCTTGGGAGCGTCAATACCAAGGCGCACCTGGTCGCCGCGGATTTCAATAATCGAAACAGAAATATCGTCGCCTATTACTACTTTTTCGTTTATTTTTCTGGACAATATAAGCATTTATTTTCCTGCCTC
>JAITUR010000088.1 GCA_031286205.1 Treponema sp. | reverse complement strand
CCTTCCAGAACACCTCTTAACATTGCATCGAATTGATCGCGGCGCTGATATTCAGGTATGTTTTCATACTGTGCCATCTGATAAGCCAAGGTGCTTAAAACACGCATAAAACCGTCTTCCCTGCCCTTCCAGTATTCAGCTGTTTCAGTGGCAAGACCCCTGATATTTTTAAAACTTAATTCTTCAGCTATGCGTGAAGCGCGGGTTAGAAGCAATACTGAAACTCCAATAACAACAACTGCAAGAATGACAACCATTATTAAGCTCAGTCTTAGTTTGATTTTCATAGAACCTCCAGAATTTAGTTTATGTAGAGGTTCTTCTAAATTTATATTAATTTTTTGAAAAGCCTTTACATAAATTATAGAACTTATCCCCTATAAACACTTTAACTATAGAGGTTTTTCCAAATCTCGATTAATTTTTGAAAGCCTCTATAAAAAATGATATAGAATTTATTCTACATATGTTATAGTATAACTTTAAGATAGTTACTAGTAGTTTATCGGAGGTTTTTTATGAAAAATTCATTTATTGGGAGATCTTTTCTCACATTGAGAGACTTTTCTCCCGAAGAAATCAAATATTTGCTGACGATTGCCAAAAAAGCTAAAATCGATGCAAAAAAAGGCAAAAACCTTAGACGATTCGAAGGAAAATCCCTTGCTTTGCTCTTCGAAAAACGCTCTACCCGCACAAGATGCGCCTTTGAAACAGCTTTTGGCGAGGAAGGAGGGCATCCGGTCTTTCTTTCGACCCAGGATATACAACTTGGAGGCAAAGAATCGCTGGAAGATACCGCCCGCGTACTTGGAAGAATGTTCAGCGCCATTCAATTTAGGGGTTTTAAGCAGGAAACAGCCGAAATTTTATCGAAATATTCAGGGGTTCCGGTTTACAATGGTCTTACCGACCTTTTTCATCCTACTCAGGCTCTTGCGGATATATTTACAATGCAGGAAAGTTTTGGCAATGTTGCCGGAAGAACCCTTTGTTATACAGGGGACGGCCGCAATAATGTAGCCCGCTCTTTAATGATAATCTGCTCCAAACTTGGCGTAAATTTTACGGTAATAACCCCGCCCGAACTAAACCCCGATGACGAACTCCGGCAAATTTGCGCGCCATTGGCAAAAGCGAGCGGCGCTGTTATTACGGTTACCGCGGACATTGCCTCAGTAAAAAACGCGGACGCTCTTTATACCGATGTATGGATTTCGATGGGCGAGGAAGACAAGAGGGACGAACGGGTACGGCTTCTTAGCCCCTATCAGGTGAACCAGACTTTAATGGACAAAACAGGCAACCCCGATTGTATTTTCCTGCACTGTCTTCCGGCAGTTAAGGGCGAAGAAGTTACGGCAGATGTTATCGATGGCCCGCAAAGTAAAGCATGGGATCAGGCGGAAAACCGCAAGTGGACTATTAAAGCGGTTATGCTTGCAACTTTGTGTAAAGGGAATTAAATAAAAATGGAAACAGCATTAGGAATATATACAGACGGCGGATGTTCCGGCAATCCGGGACCCGGCGGCTGGGCTTATGTTATTCTTTTACAGACATTTCAGGAATTAAAAATTATTGCGCAGGACAAGGGCGGAGTTACAGAAACAACAAACAACAAGATGGAATTAACCGCCGTTATAGAAGCATTGCGTAAGCTAAAAACAATGGATGTTCCAAGACAAGTTACTGTATATACAGATTCCCAGTATGTGCAAAAAGGCATAAGCGAATGGATAAAAACATGGAAAAAAAATTCGTGGAAAACCAGCGATAAAAAACCCGTAAAAAATCAGGAGTTATGGATAGAACTTGACACTCTTGCAGGTGATTTTACAATTACATGGCAATGGATAAAAGGGCACGCCGGAAATAAATACAACGAACTTTGCGACCAAATGACTCAGGAAGCGATTGCATCGATCCTGTAACAGTTACTCGACCTTTATAACCACGATATTACTTAACACATATCTGTTTCCGGCAGGGAAGCCGCCTGCAAATGTTAATTGAATAATAGTTTCGGTTCCTTCTACTGTTACCGTACGATGCTGCAGACTGTGCAGTTTTTCCTTTTCGTCTGCTTCTATGTACCATTCTCCTTCTGGAGACGAAATAACAATTTCCGAAAAAATATCCGTTCCTACCAATCTGACAGTACCGGTTACGCGGACAGTTTTAACCGCAGAAGCCGAATCTTTAGCGCCGCGCGCAAAAATAAAAGGAACAACAATTAATAAAATTGCCGCGGCAATTAAAAAACGCGAATCATTCATTATTACGCCTTTGCATTTCTTCTATACTTATCGCATAAGGTGCGGGGATACCCTCTAAAAACGATTTTGCTATAGAAGATGATGCCTGACTAGGATGTATTAGTCCGGTTATTGTGCCTGTTTCCGCCCAGCCCCTGTTCGATGAATTTGCGTTAAACGTAAGAAGGGCATTATTTCCCAGACTCGTAATATTTATATGCCTAATATTGCCTGAAGGACCGGGAGCGGCAGACATACCTGTACGATAACTAAATACACCTTCTCCGGGATAAAGCGAAACACTTGTATTAGTGCTGTTTATATAGTGTTTTGTTAAATTGTTAAACGCAGAATCTCCCCTGTAACCGTAAATTCCCATAGAAGAATTAACAAAATTTGCCCTTAGCCAATCTCCAATTAATTTTTCCCAATTATTTATATCATACCCTGTTGCGTTATCTGTTACTGCCATAAAATTGGAGTAATTTGATTTTATTATTTTTTTATAAATTTGATTATCGTTCTGCAATCTTAACCATTGAAAGAAAAGATAAACAGTGGAATAATCGTCCAAAACAGAAATGTCCTTGTCTTTATCCCAGACAAAAAAATTGTTTCCATTTTTAAGGGAACCGCCGCGGTTGGCGTTATAATCAGATATCCTACCCATGCTATGACCATAGACTGCCCATTCTGCGGCGGCGGAAAGCCCTTCGTTTATCCAAATATCCATTAGAGACGACTGATTATTAATATCGCCAAGCACTTGTCTTGTAACAAAATTCATTAAATGCTGCATTTCATGGGCAATTACTTCAAATGATGCCTGACTCCCCGGTATTCCGGGATATGTATCGATATAAATCATGTCTCTTTCGTTAGAACGCAAACCGGGAAAGTTACTATAAAAATTTATGGAATCGAAATACCCTGCTACATAACCTGTACCCGGTACATAGCCATCTTTAATATCCAAAAGAAGTATGCAAAGTTTTCCGTCATAGTTTCCCATAAAATCGGCAATTTGCATGGTATTATAATAATTGCCATCCTCGAACTGGAATTCAACTCCAAGAGCTCCCATTACTTTAGTATAAATATTAGTATCATATTCATTCCCAATAGCTACTACAATTTCTAAAACTTCATTTTTTGGTTTAAAATAAGTATCGCCTGTTTTTTCTACCCAAATATAACAATGTTCTCCAATATGAAGAAGCTCCGCTTTAAGGGAATAAAAAGTGCTTTTTACTAAATCTCGCGCCCAAAAATCATTTATATCTCCAAGATTATGTGTTTTGGGATTACCGTCGGGAACTTTCCAATCTATTAACCCGCTTTGATTATTTTTATTTTTGTTTTTATTATTGTTTAAATCGCAGGCAAGAATAAAAAAAGATAAAATACAGATTATTATTAATAATTTCTTCATAAACATCTCCTTTGTCATCTTCCGTGACATTGCTTATATTTTTTTCCGCTGCCACAGGGGCATGGATCGTTTCTGCCAACCTTGGGTTGAGTGCGGACTACCTGAGCGCCGTCGGGGCGGCTGGCTTTGTCCATAGGCGAAACTTGTCTTGCCGTCTGCAAACCTGCAGGAACGCCGCCAAAGGAATCCATACTGCTGTGGCTTGCCTGTGCTGATTCTCCTATCGAACGGCTTAACGGCCTGCGTTCCGGGTCTGCCGTTTGGATTCGAATAAGATGCAGGCGGGATGCAATTTCCTGCCTGATTTCTTCGATCATGTTTTCGAAAAGTTTGTATCCTTCTACTTTATACTCGGTTAACGGATTTTTTTGCGCATAATGGCGAAGATACACGGCTTCGCGCAGGGCTTCCATGCTTTCTAAATGATCCAGCCATCTTTTGTCCACAGAATGTAAATAATTATCGCGTATTATCATGTTAAAGTATGTATTGCCAATTAACGCTTCCTTGTTTTGCAAATCTTTTTCCAGATCTTCTACAATAGTTTTTTCCATTAATTCCGCATTCTGAGCCTGCGCTAAATTGTAGCCGAATTTAGAACGAAGCTGTTCCGTTAAATCTTTATAAGCCGCAGCAGAATCTTTTCTTTGGGAAAATGTATAAGCGTCGATATAATCGCCCACCATAACGGCGGAAGCGGCATTTACCCGCTTTTTTAAATCATCATCTACAAGAATTGCATCGCGTTGTTCGTAAATAAATTTACGCTGGCTGTTAAGAACATCGTCGTATTCCAAAAGATGTTTGCGGATTTCGAAGTTGCGTTCTTCTACTTTTTTCTGGGCATTTTCTATGCTTCGATTAAGAAGGGGGTGGAAAATTGGCTCGCCTGCCGGCATTCCAATCCTTGACATTAGGGACTTCATTTTTTCGCCGCCAAACAGCCGCATAAGCTCGTCATCCATAGAAATAAAGAATTTACTTCTGCCCGGATCTCCCTGGCGGCCGCTTCTTCCGCGAAGCTGATTATCTATGCGCCGGCTTTCGTGTCTTTCCGTACCTATTACATAAAGACCGCCCAAAGATTTAACTTCTTCGTAATCTTTTTTCCATTTTTCGTATTCTTCTTTGTAAACTGCTTCGTACTGTTCCTGTGTTGCGCTTGTTCCGGCGCGGCGGCGCGCGCGATGTTCGGTATTTCCACCAAGTTTTATGTCCGTACCGCGTCCTGCCATATTTGTCGCAATTGTTACAGAGCCTTTTGCGCCGGCTTCGGCAATTATTAAAGCTTCGCGGGCGTGGTTCTTGGCGTTTAATATTTCGTGGCGGACTCCCCTTCTGGTAAGCAATGCAGAAAGTTTTTCGGACTTTTCTATAGATACGGTTCCTACCAGCATTGGCTGGCCTTTTTTATTAGCCTCTGCAATTTCATCGCACAATGCTTTAAACTTATCGTCCTCGTTTAAATAAACAAGATCGTCTTCGTCCAAACGGGCGATAGGCACATTGGTTGGAATTACCACGACTTCAAGTTTATAGATTTTACTGAATTCGACAGCTTCTGTGTCCGCTGTTCCTGTCATGCCGGAGATTTTTTTATACATTCTAAAATAATTCTGAAAAGTAATGGTTGCTAAAGTTCTGTTGCGCTGGGCAATTTTTATTCTTTCTTTTGCCTCGATTGCCTGATGCAGTCCGTCGGAATATCGTCTTCCGGAAAGAATACGGCCTGTAAATTCGTCTACAATTTGAACTTGATCATCGTCTACTACATAATCAACATCGATATGAAAAAGCAAGTGCGCCCTTAAAGCTTGTGTAAAGTAATGGATATATTCGAAATTTTCTTCGTCTACAATAGCGCCCTGAATAAGGTTTCTTTTTTTAAGGATTTCTTCTATATTTGCAAGCCCCTGATTAGTAAAGGAAATATTTTTGTTTTTTTCGTTTAATTTATAATCTCCAATTACTTCTTCGCCCTGTACTTCGTCCGGGTATTCTCCGTTATCTTTTTTTTGCACTTCTTTTAAGCTGCCAATTAATTTGTTAACTTCTGCAAATTTAAATGTGTCGTCTTCCGCCGCTCCCGATATAATTAATGGGGTACGCGCTTCGTCTATCAGGATAGAATCGATTTCATCGACTATACAAAAATTATGTTCCCGCTGTACACGGCCTTTAAGATCTCGGTGCATATTGTCGCGAAGATAATCAAAACCAAGCTCGTTATTTGTGCCATAGGTTATATCGCAGGCATAATTTTCTTTACGCTGTTCATTATCCATATTGGAAAGAATTGTTCCGACTGTTATTCCAAGATAGCTAAAGATAGGCCGCATCCAATCGGCGTCACGGCTGGCAAGATAATCGTTTACGGTAACAATATGAATACCCTCGCCGGGGATGGCGTTAAGGTAGGCAGGGGCAACAGACATAAGGGTTTTTCCTTCGCCTGTTTTCATTTCTACTATTTTACCTTGATGCAAAACTATGCCGCCCAATATCTGTACATCGTAGGGGCGCTCGCCAAGAGTGCGTTTTGCGGCTTCGCGGGCAAGGGCAAAAGCTTCCGGCAGCAGCGAGTTCAGGCTTTCTCCGTTTTTATATCTTTCGCGGAACAGGGCTGTCGTTTTAGGGAATTCTTCTGCGGAAAGGGAGCCAGCCCAGGCTTCTTTTTCGTTAACAGTCCGCAATATTGGCCGAAGTGCTTTGATATCTCTTTCATGCTGAGAACCAAAAAGCGCCTTTATAAATTTTTCCAGCATACCACCAGTGTATCGCAAAAAACGCATACTTTCAAGCCCGGTTTTTGGGGGCATTTGTCTTTTGACAACCTATCGATAAAGAGGTAAATAATCTGCTTAAGTAAAATGGGAAGGGGAAACAAGCCGGCAAAAACCTGTTGTCCGATACTTAATACATTTTCCGCTCAAACCTTCGAACGAAATTAAGAAAAAAAATCCAGTAATAGTATGTTACTTGACTGCGCATACGGAGTTGAAAATTTAATTGACAGATTTACATTATCTATGTTAAAATTATGTATGGTTAAAGCAAAGAATAAATTGCTTGGAAAAGGCATATTGTTGTTTTTAATCGGGACATTACTGCTGTTACCGGCTTGTAAATACTCCAATACCAAAAATATGACTATATACAACTTGCCTGATGCGGACGAGGTTCATATTGGCGTTGTATATCCTGTAGAAATAGAGGACTTGGACACATATTACCATAAAGGTGTGGAACTGGCAGTAGAACACATAAATTCCCGCGGAGGTGTTTTGGGGAAAAACCTGCGTATAATTGTCAGGGACGATAAAGACGACGGCCATGTGGCAATGCAAATTGCCAATACTTTTTTCGAGCAGGGAATTACGGCTGTAATAGGGCATCATAGTACGAATATAAGTTACTTTGTAAAAGATCTGTACGAAGAAAATAAAGTTATTATGCTTACACCTATTGCAACCGGTACAAATCTGTTTGAGCGCGAGTCTAATTACATATATAGAATAATTGCAGATAACCGGGAGCTTGCCGCATCTATTGCCGGCTATATGGCAGAAACCGGTTTGTCCCGTATCGCTATCTATTTTAGCAATGATGTATTTGGTCTTGATTTTTCCTTTGTACTGGAAGATGAAATGTCAAAACGAGGTATCGTTGTAATAGACAGGGTATCAAGTGTAACACCTGCCAGTATAGATGCTATTATGGACAGATGGCGGGCTTTTGGATGCGATGGTATAGTTCTGGCAGCGACATCGCCAAGAATTATCGAACCTGCACAGCTTATAAACATGGCAAATCCAAATCTGCCTATCTTTGGAGCGGATACTTTGCAAAAACATTCTTTTCTTAATGCCACAAAAAGTTTTGACGACGCTGTAAATGTAGCGCTTTATCCGATAGGCAAGATAGCGCCGGATTTTTTGGAAGCCTTCATTTCTGCTTATGGACATGGTCCTGGCATCCATGCAATTTCGGGGTATGCAGCCGTGAATTTGCTGGCGGATGCTATGAATGCAACCGGCTCTACCGGCAGTGAGGCAATAGCGGGTTTTTTATCGAACTTAAAAGACTATGAAGCAATTGTCGGTACACTTACCTTTAATCCAAAAACCCGCGAGTTTGACGGCTATAAATTATCGGTTCACAGTTTTGCTTATTATATAAAACTATTAAATTATGATGCAAATTAAAAATCAATATAGAGGTTAAGTTTTATGGATGACAATAACAAAAATGTTTCCTCGTTAACTGCGCAATTAGACAAGATGGTGTCGGTTATCGAAATAAAATCATGGATTGCTTTTGGAACTATATTGATAATTTTAAGCGCTGCATTGATATGGGGCTTTCTTGGAACTATGCGGCAGCAAAAAGAAGCTTCCGGCGTTATTGTCAGAAGCGGCAGGATTTTTCATATCTATGCAACCGATGACACAATACTGCTGGATTTTCCGCTAACCCCCAATCAATACATAGAAAGAGATCAAATCGTTGCAAGAATCGAGCAGCTTGGACTTGTCCGTGAAATCAATCTTATGCTCAATACAAATGCACCCAAGCTGGAATTGGAGGCAAAAAGAGAAGAGCTGATTGCCAGAAGTCAAATAAGAGCCCACAGTCCCGGACGAGTTGTAGAAGTTTATGCCCGTACCGGCGATTATGTAAAGCGAGGCGACAGACTTGTTACCATTGCCAGAGAACCGCTTGGCTCAAGGGCGTTGGAATGCCTGCTTTTTGTGCCGATTAATCAGGCAAAATATATGCGGCGCGGAATGCAGGTAAATATTTTTCCGGCATCCGTCAGCAGGCGAAACTACGGCAATATGACAGGCTCTATTATGTCTATAAGCGAATTTCCGATTACATTTCAATATATTTCTGACAGACTGGGAAGCGAGGAACTTGCCCAGGAATTTTTGAAACATGGGGCGGTTCATGAAATAAATGTTCTGCTCGAAGTTTCCGAGGAAACGCCGACCGGATACAGATGGACAACATCAATGGGACCGAATCAGCGTTTTGGAAATTTAACATTGTGCGACGCTTCTGTTGTTTTAGAGGAGCTTCGCCCAATCAATGTGTTTTTTCCCGGTATAAATTAGTATGATACTTGCTAAATATAAAAATATGGCCGGTGTAATTAACCGGAACAAGCTGGTTGTTTTCTATGTTTTGGCATTAAGCCTTCTTCTGCTTATACCGGCAGCGCTCGCGCCTATTTATAAACGGGTTTTTTCAGACCAGATACTGGGCGATGGAATGACAGGGTGGCTTGCTCCTTTATTGATTCTAATGCTTGGTACAGGATTTTTGGCAGGGGCGGTAACATGGATGCAAAAAAATTGCCTGTTAAAACTTTCCAATAGAATTGAAATTTCCGGAACAGGCAATTATGTATGGAAAATGTTAAACGCGCCTATCGGTCTTTTTCTAAAAAAAGACAGCTTTCAGATACTTTCACAGGTAGATGCTTCCGCAAGTATTTCGTGGATTATTACAAGAGACATTCTTGGTCTTTTTCTTAATGTGATTAGTGTAGTTTTTTATATGATAATGATGCTCAGGCTTGATCTATTAATGTCTGTCATTGTTGTAGCGCTCATCGTTATTAACTTTGTTATATTAAAGTTAAAGGATTATGTTGCGGAAAAATTTACAGAAAAGGAAACAACAGCGCCTAATCCGGCCTTTTTAATGGTAGAAAACGAACGCATCAGCGCCGCGGGACTGGAAAATATCGAAGTTTTTAAATCGGCGGCTTCGGAAACATTCTTTTTTCAAAGATTGATAGGCTCGAAAATTGCTATAATAAATGCCGGCAAAAAACGTGATTTTGAAAACGCCTGCCAGCCTTTCGAAAAAGTATCGGCGATAATATTTTTAAATCTTTTATTGATGATTTCTGCGTTAAGAATAATGGACAAAAGTTTTACCATAGGTACATACCTTGCCTTTCAGGCCTATGCCGGCGCTTTTTTTCTTCCGCTTAGCGAAGTCTTAAATTTCCGCGAGTTGTTCAACAAATTCGAAAGCCGGCTAAAAAAATTGCATAAAGAGCTGGATACCGGCAAGCCGGATGCCTCGCATGACGAGCTGCCCGCTCATGCAAAAGATCGATTGGAAGGTTATATCGAAATGAAGGATGTCTGTTTTGCTTATGACGATGGTCCCCCTGTATTGCAAAATATTAATCTTTCGTTAAAACCCGGCCAGCGCCTTGCTGTGATTGGCGATTCAGGAGCCGGGAAGACAACTCTTGTAAAACTTTTGCAGGGATTATATGAGCCGGTTTCCGGCGAAATAACCATAGATGGCATTAACCCTGTCCGAATGAACAAACACCTGTTTGCAAACTCTATCGGCTGCGCTAATCAGGAAATAACGATATTTGCCGCCTCTGTCCGCGACAATATTTCCATGTGGGACGAAAGTATATCTGATGCAGATGTTTACAATGCTGCAAGCGATGCTTGTATCCATACACACATTACCTCTTTAGAAGGCGCTTATGAATTTATGTTAGCTGAACATGGCAGCAATTTAAGCGGCGGACAAAAACAGATGCTGGAAATTTCCCGTGCGTTTTTGCATAATCCGTCTATTGTTCTTTTGGATGAAGCTGCCGGTTTTATCGACCCTAAAAATTGCACTCGTATTCATGAGAGTCTAAAAAAGCGCCGCTGTGCATGTGTCGAGGTAACACATAATTTGTCGTTTTTGCCGGACTATGACGAAATTATTATTCTTAACAAAGGGCAAATCCTGCAAAGGGGCAAACACGATGAGCTTATGCGGACATCAGATTATTACTCTGCCTTATACCGGGGGAGGGACTGATAAAACATGAAAGAAAAAGTAGATCATTCCAAAAATGTTTTTGATAATGCTATAAAAAGGCTTACAAAGATTAATACAGGCTTTTCAGAAAAACCTTGGGAAAAATTCGATGACGAGGGCGAATATGTACGGGTTTGCATGGTTTTGTGCGATTATTTAAAAGTTGAGCCAAAGTTTCCTGCAAAGGATATTGCGGATAAATTTAATAACCTTGCGGAAGAAATGTTGTATCTGTCGGGTATAAGGTACAAAGATGTGTCATTGCCCGATGAATGGTGGAAACATGATAATGGCGCAATGCTGGGCAATTTACAGGACGGCACTTTTGTCGCGCTTTTGCCGGGCAGATTATCTGGCTACAAGGCGTATGACCCAAAACACGGTGTTTTTTACAAAGTAGATGCGGCGGCGGCAAAAAAAATAAAACCCCAAGCAACTGCCGTTTTTCGCACCTTTCCGGCAAAAAAAATTGGAATTAAAGATGTTATCAGTTTTATTATGGGAGAAAATCTTTACAGGGAAATTGCCGTAATTTTGATTTACAGTTTTCTTGCCAGTATAATTCACATGCTTCCGCCAATGATCTCGGCGCAGATTTTCGACGTGATAGTACCGGAAAACCGCCGAATGGTGATGTATGAAATATTTTTTGTTTTGGTTGCCTTTGCGTTTGCAAATGTCGGCTTTTCTATTTTGGTAAACCTGGGAATTTCCCGCATTAATACAAAAAGCGCTTTGGCAGTACAGGCAGCATTATGGGACAGGCTTCTTAGTCTGCGAATTCCTTTTTTTAACCAATATACTGCCGGAGAATTACAGCAAAAGATCAGAAGCATAGAGCATGTGCAAAAATTAATTTCTATGCAGACCTTGCAGGCTGTTCTTTCCAATATGTTTGTCTTTGTTTATATCATTGTTCTTTATAACTTTAATGCGGCAATTACTCCCTATGTATTGTTTATGTTTTTAATATTGCTAAGCATAAATGCCGTTGCGGGAAGAATGAAATACACTCTTTATAAACGCCATACCGACTTGGAGAATAAAGTTACCAGTTTTAATCATCAATGTATACGGGCTGTACATAGAATTAAAGTGTCGGGCGCAGAAGAACGGGTTTTTAATATGTGGAGTGTCTACGAAACAGACAAACGAAAAGTAAAAAGTAAAATCAAAATAATAGACGACGCTCTTGAATCATTCCAGTATTTCTTCCTTTTTATATCTACTGCTGTTGTTTATTTTTTATTTGCTTTTACTCAAGATGTGGGTATTGGTGTATTTATTGCCTATAGCTCTACTCTATTGATTTTTCAGCGTTCCGCAAAAAATCTGCTTAAGGCGCTTGGAATTCTGCCGGAGCTTATTGCTCTTTGCGCGAATGTAAAACCCATCCTTGACGCTATACCGGAATATGATGCACGCAAGATTATCCCAAAAGATATGCGCGGTACTTTGGAAGTAAACAATGCGTCGTTCAGGTTCAGCCAATATGGGCAAAATATTTTAAACGATATTTCCTTTAGAATAGAAGAAGGCGAAAGCCTTGGTATTTTAGGCGGATCCGGCGAAGGAAAGAGTACTCTTATAAAATTATTGATGGGTTTTTACGAACTTACCGGCGGAAAAATATATTTTGGCGGATATGATTTAGAAACAATTGATATGCGCTATCTGCGAAAGCAGATGGGAGCGGTTTTGCAGGACAGCAGATTGGTTGTAGGCGATATCTACAATAATATAACCGGCAACGACAATACCGTTGGACACGAAGCCGTAATGAATGCAATCCGCAAAGTGGGGCTGGAAGAAAAGATAAACGCTCTGCCAAACGGTATTCACACAAACCTGGAACAAAGCCTTTTGTCGGAAGGAGAGCGGCAAAAACTTTTAATTGCGCGCGCAATAGCAAAAAAGAATAAATTTATTTTTCTGGACGAAGCCACCGGCAACCTGGACAATACATCGCAAAATATAATTCTTAAAAATCTAAAAGATATTCCCGCAACAAAAATTATTGTTGCCCAGCAAGCTTCTGTTGTTCAATACTGCGATAAAATAATAGTCATAGACAGCGGCAAAATTGCCATGCGCGGAACATACACTGAAATTGCCGATAAGGTCTATGACCGGCATTACATATCTTCTAAAAATTTATATCAGTAAGATTGTTAAGTTAAACATTCTCCTATTGTTTTTGTAAAAATATTTTCTTTGGTTATGTATTTATCGTAAAGATAAAATGCAAGGTTTGTCAGCAGTAAAGCAATAAAACCTGCAGCGCCTGTTAATCCATTTGTTAGATCGTTGCCGCCCACAAGAAACAAAATTGAAACTCCGGCTATAGCGTTATTCGAGCCGTGCAGAATGGCTGCCGTAATTACCGATTTTGATTTTATAACAATATAATTCATCATCGGGGTCAGTAAAATACAAAAAACAACCATCATTCCAACTCCGGGGATTGGGTTTTGCGGATAATTATGTCCAAGAAGAATAAGCGGAAAATGCCATAAACCCCACACGATACCGGTAATCAAAGAAGCGGGCAGAAACTTTTTATCGCCTAACGCCTTAAGCAAATATCCGCGCCATCCAAGCTCTTCGCCAAAACCAAAAAGAGCGTTGATTGTATAACCGGCTACAAGCGCGCCTCCTACCTGTATCAACAGATAAATGCCGGGTGTAAATTGCGCAAGCCGTTCTAAGGCTAATTCCGCCTGTTCGGGAGACAAGGAAGCCAATACACCTTCAAAAGTTGCAGAAAAAGAAATATTCGGAAACAGCAAGCTAATGCCAAGCGCCATGAAAGAATAAATAACAGGTACAACTCCCGCAATAAGAAACCACCAATTCAGTTTGAAGGAAATGTACAGATTGCGAAATGGTTTTTCTTTGTAAATTAATTGAAGAACTATCGCGCAAACAGCGGGCAGAAACATATAACACGCGGCAAAAATCGTATAAGCCATAACTTGCAAAATTCGCAAACCAAGCAAAATTGCTATTCCTGCCGTTATCCAACTGACAACACAGGTCAAAATAATAAATTGAACCGATTTTTTCTTAAACATACAAGCCTCTATAATATTTATTGCACTATGTTGGTGCTTTTGTCAATAATGGGAGAAAGCCGCCTTCCTTAATTTGCAGGATTTTAACTTTTATATAAGCAAAAACCAAATAAAACCCGTTTGCCCCCTTGAAATTCCCCCAAAAAAACGCAATAATCTTATTACATGAACAAGTTTATTTTCGTCTCCGGCGGTGTTTGTTCCAGTTTAGGCAAGGGTATTGCCGCTTCCTCTATCGGTGCGCTGTTGGAAGCCAGAGGGCTTAATGTCCGTATGTTAAAATGCGACCCCTATATCAATGTGGATGCCGGAACCATGAACCCGTATCAGCACGGCGAAGTTTATATAACAGATGACGGAGCGGAAACCGACCTTGACCTAGGCAATTACGCGCGTTTTACAAAGGGGCGCTTAAGCCGTGCAAACTCAATTACAACCGGAAAAGTTTACGAATCCGTAATACGCAAGGAGCGCGAGGGGCAATATCTTGGGCGCTGCGTACAGGTTATCCCCCACATAACAGACGAAATAAAAAGCCGTATTTTGTCGGTTTTTAAAGAAGAAAACGACACCGATGTTGTCATAATCGAAATTGGCGGAACAGTAGGAGATATAGAATCTGTCCCATTTTTGGAAGCCGCGCGCCAGATGATTCACGAATACGGAAGAACAAACGCAATCTCTGTTCACTTAACACTGATAACAGAAGTCGGAAGCGGCGAACTTAAAACAAAGCCCACACAGCACTCGGTAAAGTCCATGCAGGAAATAGGAATACAACCCGACATTTTAATATGCCGTTCGCCCGTTATGCTGGACGAAGCTACCCGCAGAAAAATTGCGCAATTTACCAATGTCGATTTCGATTCCGTATTTACTTCACCCAACATTGACACAACAATTTATGAAATGCCCTTGATCTTTTTTGATCAAAAACTGGAACTGGTGCTTCTAAAAAAGATGGGTGTAGAAAGCCGTCATGCGGATATAAAACCGTGGAACACCGTAATGAAGCATTTTAACGCGCGAAAAGGCAAAGTGCGAATTGGCGTTGTTGGAAAATACATGGAACTGCACGATTCATACAAATCATTGTTCGAAGCATTATTCCACGCAAGCCTGGAAAACGAAATAGAAGTGGAGCTTGTAAAGATAGATTCTGACACACTCGAAAAAATGGAAAATGCCGATAATATTCTAGGAAACAATGCACCCGGCGGAAGAGTTAACGGCATTCTTGTTCCCGGCGGTTTTGGCGAACGGGGTATCAATGGAATGGTTAATGCTGCCGGCTGGGCAAGAAAAAACAAGGTTCCCTATTTAGGTATTTGCCTTGGAATGCAAATAATGATAATCGACTGGGGGCGCAATGTGCTTAATTGGACAGATGCGGATTCGACAGAGTTTAACCCAAATACAAAACATCCCGTTGTAAGCCTTTTGGAAGAACAGGTAAATATTCAAAATTACGGCGGAACAATACGGCTTGGCGTATACGAAACCGTAATAGAAGACGGCACACATATTTCAAAAGCCTATAAAGAAAAACAAATACAGGAACGCCACAGACATAGATATGAATTTTCGAATCAATACCGGAATGAAATGTCGGCTTCCGGCTTAAAACTTGCAGCATTTAACGCCGACGGCACATTGGTAGAAAGTATCGAGTGGCCAAACGAGGGGAATCACAGCCACCCGTGGGGCGTTGGTGTACAGTTTCATCCTGAATATAAATCCAAGCCAATGGCGGCATCCCCCTTGTTCAGAGATTTTATCGCCGCAGTAAAAAAAGCTAGGGCAGGTTATAAGGAGTAAAATTTATGGTTGTAAAACAAAAACATTTTTTTTCCAAAACTTTACCGTTTGCCGGCTGCTGCTTGCTGGCTATTGTTTGTGTTCTGTCTTGTACTTTTGACTATGGAGATATTGAAACCACAGAAGGTATAACGCCGGATCTTGTAATGGAAAATGTAGAATATGTTCGTGTAAGATCGGCAGAACCAATAGCGCGTTTTACCGCAGAACGGGCGGAACGATACGAAAAGCAAAGTTTAATGAAGCTGGAAAATATATCTTTCGAACAATTTGGCGAAACTGTAGAAGAAGTAAATGCAACAGGAATTATTGGAAACGCCACTATAGAAATAGATTCAGGAAATATCATAATGGACAATGGCGTAAGAATAGAAGTTGAATCCGAAGATATTGCAATAGAAACTCAGACGCTCGAATGGATAGACGAACCAAAATCCCTTTCTGCGGGAGATGAAGACGAAGTTGCTGTTTCCATGAGTAACGGAAGCAGATTTTCCGGTATAGGTTTTTTTGCAGATACCAGAAGACGCACATGGGAATTTGCAGGCAGTGTAAGCGGTATATTTATTGTAGAAGATGAAGACGAGGAAGAATATGGAAGTGAAAATGAAATCGAAGATGAAGATGAAGCCGAAGATGAAAATATTTAAAATTTTATTTGTTGTATTATTCTCGTTTTTCTGCTGTTTTCAGCTTGCGGCTTCTGACAGGTTTTCTTTTAGAGCAGACAGAATGTCCGGCTCCAGGGCAACGGGAAGAGCAACAACAATATTAATAGGCAATGCAGAGGTTCGCTCCGACAATCTTTTGTTAAAAGCCGACAGGATAGAAATACAGGGGGACGATAATCAATTTATTGATTGTATTGGAAATGTCTGGGGTTTTGAACAGGAAAAAAATATTTACTTTTATACTGACAGGCTTCGCTACGATCGCAGGAGCAAGGTTGCACGGCTGGAAGGCAACTCGACTTTAGAAGACAGAGCCAACGAAGTAGTGGCAAGGGCGCGCTTTATTGAATATGATGATCAAAAGGAAATTTCGGTGCTTCAAGTAGCTGTTCGTCTTTTTAAGGACGATATGGTCTGCCGCGCTGAACACGCAATTTACAGACGCGAAGAAAAATTACTGGATCTAACCGGATTTCCGGTTGTGTATAAAAAAGACGATGAATTCCGCGCCGACCGTATTCGTGTAGATCTGGATACAGATGATGTCATAATGGAAGGCTCCGTCTCCGGGACAATAACAAATTAATTATGGAAGAACACAGGGAAACACCGCCGCCAAACGAAGCACTCAAACCGAATATCCATACTCTTGGCGTAATGGGGCTGCGAAAAAGATTCGGTAAAAAAGAAGTAGTAAAGGGCGTGGACTTTTTTATGCAAAACGGCGAAGTTGCCGGTCTTTTGGGGCCTAATGGAGCAGGCAAAACCACCATTTTTTACATGATTGTCGGATTTTATCAGCCTACCCAGGGAATTGTTGCCATGAATGATGCGGATATAACTTTATTGCCGATGTATCAGCGTGCAAGGATGGGGATAGCCTATCTTCCGCAGGAAGCATCAATTTTTAGAAAACTTACTGTAGAGCAAAATATTTGGGCAATACTGGAAACCCGCAAGGATATAAATGACAACCAAAAAAAGGAGCGGCTGGAAGGTCTCTTAAACGAGTTTAATATTGGGCGTATTCGCACCCAGTTTGGCTATACCCTGTCCGGCGGAGAAAGGCGGCGCACCGAAATTGCCAGAGCCCTGGCTACGGAACCCAAATTTCTGCTTCTGGACGAGCCTTTTGCAGGTATCGACCCTATTGCTGTCTATGAAATAAAATCGATTATCCGCCGGCTTGCCGAAAACGGCATCGGCATACTAATTACAGACCATAATGTCCGCGATACCCTGGAAATTACCCACGAAGCCTTTATAATTGCCGACGGCCAAATCTTTGCACACGGCAACAGGGAAGAAATTCTGAATAACGAGATGGTACGCCAAATATACCTTGGCAGCGAATTCAGGATGTAGCTGTTAAAAATCGATAAATTTCGCATAAAATAGTCAAATTTTGCATATTTCTACCTTGACACCTCATAAATTATGCATTATCCTATTAGTTATATAGATAGAATTTTAATTATTATCGGTAAGGGGTGAAGCTATGAATTGGGTACTTTTAATTGTACTCCCTCTTGCCGGGTTAACTTTAGGCTGGTTTATAAGATGGCTTTATGCCAGATTTCAACTTACTGCATCAGAGCAATTTGCAGAGCGTATAAAACAGGATGCTATAAAAGAAGCAGATGCCAAGAAGAAAGAAATACTTCTTGAGGCGAAAGAACAAGTAATACGAGATAGAAATCAGCAAGAGAGGGAAACTCGGGAACGCAGGGCAGAACTGCAGCGCTATGAGAAGCGTGTTGTTCAAAAAGAAGAGGTTATTGATAAAAAAACCGCACAGATCGAGCGGACTGAACAGTTGTTTGCAGAAAGGGAAAAAGGTTTTCAGCAGCGCGAAGAAGCGCTTTCCAAAGAAGAACAGCGATACAGGACAGAATTGGAGCGAATTTCCGGGCTGACAGCCGAGGAAGCCAAAAAGCTTATAATTCAAGACCTGGAAAGCGAGGCAAAACACGATGCTCAGTCCCTGATCAACAAGATCGAGCAGGAAGCAAATTTAGCCGCCGAAAAACGCGCGCGCGATATTCTTGTAACCACGATCCAGCGGCTTGCCACGGAAGTTACAGGCGATGTAACCGTAACAACGGTTACCCTGCCAAATGACGAAATGAAGGGGCGGATAATCGGGCGGGAAGGCCGCAATATCCGTACATTGGAAACACTTACAGGCGCAGATATTATTATCGACGATACTCCGGAAGCGGTTGTTATTTCGTGTTTCGATCCGGTAAGGCGAGAAATTGCCAAAGTTGCCTTGGAAAGATTAATTCTTGACGGTCGTATACATCCTGCCCGCATAGAGGAAATTGTAATTAAGGTTAGCAAGGATATATCCCAGAAGATATTCGAAGAAGGCGAAAAAGTCCTCTTTGATATGGGTATACATAACTTTAAACAGGATGCTGTCCGTGCGCTTGGCAGGCTTTATTTCCGTACCAGTTACGGGCAGAATGTACTGCACCATTCACGGGAAGTTGCCGTTATTGCCGGTATGCTGGCTGCCGAAATTGGCGCTAATCGCGAACTTGCAAAGCGCGCCGCGCTCTTGCACGATATTGGCAAGGGGGTTGAATCCGACTCTGATCTTAACCACGCAGAAATTGGCATGGACATGGCGCGCAAAATGGGCGAAGACCCGCGCATTATAAACGCAATAGGAAGCCACCACAACGACATAGAGCCGACATGTGTGGAATCTGTCCTTGTACAAATTGCCGATGCCATATCCGCGGCACGACCCGGTGCACGCAAGGAAACCATCGATAACTACATGAAGCGTCTGGAAAACCTGGAAGGCATTGCATCCGGCTTTGAAGGAGTAGATAAATCCTTTGCTGTTCAGGCAGGAAGAGAACTCCGCATCATGGTTAATAACGAAAGCGTCAACGATGATCAAACCAGGGAACTTGCAAAAGAAATTGCCAAGAAGATAGAAACCGATCTTCGTTATCCCGGCAGAATTAAAGTTACAATGATACGGGAAACAAGAATTACGGAGTATGCAAGGTAGAGTTAAAATTACTCCACTTTAAAGCGGGAAACTTCGCGCATTAAAAGATCTATATACTCGCGGTTCTTGATGCTTAGATCGTTTACATACTGAGTGCTTTCAATTTATACTGGAAAGAATGTTTAACATCTGCTGGAAGGTATCATTAGTTATATCATCTGTCAGAACTGTTCCATGAACAAAAAATCCTTTCTCGTAGTTTGCAAAGTATACAGCAAGATATCTATAATCATTATCCGCCGGCGTTTCTACATTGACTAGTGATGAATCAGTTAAAATGCAATATATTCCCTGCCCGCCATTTAGCGGCAATTCAATAAATCTTACTTCTTTCTCAACTGCATGCGGAAGAAGGGCAGCAGCTCTATTATTGGCAAAAGATAAAAACTGTTCGTTAGTAAGCGGTGCCCCGGTATTAGGTTTTCCAAATGTGAGCATTATCAATGCCTTTTCACCTGATGGTGGTGTGACTCTACGGTCTTGGGTTTCTGCGCCGGAAAATTGAGTGCCGCTGCTTCGTACAGATTTCCAATTACCGGGAATATTCATATTTATTGATAAATTCTTGAATTGAATTGTTTCAGTTGATGATTCATGATTTTTATTTGTAGCACAGCCAAAAGCAATCAAAACAAAGCCAAAGAAACTCAATAAAATAATCCTAAAAACATTAAATTTACGCATTATTTCGCCTCCTAAATGCACAATAATATTATTCTTACAATAAACTATTCTATTTATTGTGTCAAGTTGCAAAGGGAATGTAATAGTTTTTCGTGCTTCATCATACTTTTACGGGCATATAAAGGTACATATATTTTTAAGGGTATAGTTATTTATATACCAAATTCAATAAAGATTAAACTCTGAAACCGCAAATTTCCCAAAATTTGCCAGAAAAATATGTAAAAAATTCTTTCAGAAAAAAGAATACCTAGTTACCAACTTTTTAATCTTATACGCGTAAACAAATCAAAAAGGAGCAGGTATATGGCATTTAAGAGAAAACGATTGGTACAAAGCGTACATACAAAAGGAGCGGGTATGAATTATAGGGAATTTGAACAATTATTCCCTACCGAAGAAAAGGCGATAGACTATTACCTTGAGAACCGCTATAAAGGCATAATAACTTGCCCACATTGTGGAAATAAAGAAAATATTTATAGATACAAGAATAGAACAAAAGTATTCCAGTGTTACAGTTGCAAAAACTCATTTTCACCGTTTCACGATACAATTTTTTGGCACGCACGAATTAAAATAAGGTATTGGTTTTATGTAATTATTATGTTTCTTAATAACAGGAGCGGTATATCGGCAAGAAATGTTCAAAGACAGATTGGAGTATCGTATCCGACAGCGTTACGAATGCTCCGTCAAATAAGGAAAGCAATGAGCAATGAAGAAGAAAAAGTATTTTCAGGTATAGTAGAAGTTGATGAAACTTATATTGGAGGAAAACCAAGGAAGTTTAATAACAAAGAAGGCAAGCCATTAATCAAAAAACAGCTAAATAAACAAGGACGGGGAACAAATAAAACACCTGCTGTAGGTGTAAAAGATCGCGAAACTGGTCAAATCTATGTGAAGGTTATGTTGCCAAATAAGGAAGGAAAAAAACTGACGGGTAAGCAATTAATTAAAGTAATTAATGCGGTATGTGTAGAAGGGACAACCGTAATAACCGATGAATTTAAAGGTTACAATAATTTAACTAAAAATGGTTATATACATTACAAAGTTAATCACAGCTTAGGACAATACAGCGCAGGAAACGGGATACACACAAACGGAATTGAAAATTTTTGGAGCATATTCAAAATGGGATGGTACGGCACATACCGCCATATGTCAATAAAATATCTGCAACTGTATATTAACGAGTTTTGTTTCCGTCAAAATACAAGATTGCACGAGCGGGCATTCGATATATTGTTGGATCGAACAGTAATAAGTTGAGAGGCATAAATTTTAAAGATGCTTAATTGCTTCTTTTATACAATCCAGTTCTTTTTGGATTTTAGGCAGACTTTGACATATAATTTCCAACTCTTTTTTATTACTTTGAACCGCTCCTTTAACAAGATATTCAACCGAAGTATTAAGAGAAACGGCTATACGAACAGCTTCATTTGCCCTTGGAAAAATACCTTTTGACATCCAGCCCTGAAAAGTATTAAAGCTGATCCCAGACTTTTGAGCCACCCATTCTTGAGTGGTATTCTGCGATTTTATCTCTTTTTTGACATTTTCCCAGAAAATAGAGGCATTATCTTCCATAACATCTACATTATGAAAGAAAAAATGGCAAAATACGCCCAGTTTGACAGAAAATTACTTGACAAATATGCCCAAATAGACATATAATTGCTATATATGTGTCTATATGGATGTATTAAGTAAATACTCGTTGGGTATTAAACATTTTAGGAGGATTTATATGAAAAAATTAATTAACTTGCTTGTTATTGTTTTTGTAGTGGTAATTATGGTTTCTTTAACTGCTTGCCCGCCAGGTAAGGGCGATGACGATGACGGTGGTCAACTTGCCTTTGAATTAATAAACGGCAACACTGCATACCGCGTTAAAAAAGGTACGGTAAAGTCAGGCGTAGTAAATATTCCTGCACAACATTCTTCTGCTCGTTCATCCGCAGGAGCGCCCGATTCTCTGCCGGTACTAGAAGTTGGCGCCCCCACTGATGACGAGGTAACAGGAGCATTTTACAATACTCAAATTACCGCTGTTACCATCCCTGAAGGCGTAACATCAATTTATGCGGTGGGGTTTGCTTATTGTCCAGAACTTACAAGTGTTACTCTTCCAGAAAGTTTAGAATTTATGGGTTGGATGGCATTTGCTCTAACTCCAAAACTACAAAGTATTATTATTCCTGGAAATACAAAATTTGATGATGGTAGTGGAAATCATTCCGGTCATTTTTTGGAGAGTGGTATAAAAAGTTTAATTTTATCCGAAGGAATAACAGAATTATCAGATCTTATTTTTCGTAGCTGTCATTATCTTACAGATGTAACTTTACCTTCAACTTTAAAAATAATCAATGATCATGCTTTTAGTGGTTGTGGAAGGCTTACTAATATAACCCTTCCAGAAGGTTTAGAAACAATCGGTGAATTTGCTTTTGCTGGTTTATACGGCCATTATAGCGGCGATAATTATAATATATCTGCCCCCCTTGACAGTATAACTATCCCAGCAAGTGTAACATCAGTCGGTAGAGGGGCTTTTTGGGATGGTCGACCTGATTGGTTAAATCCAAAAAGATTAACAATTTACATTGATGGTCATGCAAATCAAGAATCAGCAGACGCAGCTTGGGGAGAAGAGTGGAGACTACATTCTGATGCGACTATTATTTACAGAGGACAGTAATTTATTATTTAATAAGCCCTTCTTTATATAGAGGGGCTTTCTTACAACAAGGGGTTGCAATATTTTCATAATCAATAACACATGATCTCTAAATCTTTCTTAGCTTTCTCTATAATATTTTTTGGTAAAAATATTTCTACACCTGCTATTGATCCGCACCAATAACATGAACTGCGAAGATCTTTAACAAGCGGGGGCGACATATTATGTATAGATACTCCGTCTGTAGGCACATTATTAGGGCACGGCATTATTTGCCCCATACTCATAATAACAGAGTAAAAAAGAAAGCTGTTTTTTCTTGTTACTAATCCTTGAGGATCTACTCCTGTTTTATAACGCCTATTAAATGCCAGTGCTTTATAAGGTATATTTTGTTTTTTGCAATACTCAGCTTTCTCCCGCCAATTACCAAGAGGGTTTTTAATTAATAATATCCAATCATAATATGGCGGAATATTTTCTACAGACTCATGCCATGCGGTAACTAATTTAAAATTTTCGCTCTTTGGTATAGGAAGCGTGCCATTTGTTTTAATTAATCCTCTATAACCTTTTTCATTCAATGCGGAGATAAGGGTATTAATTTCAGGGTACAGTCCGGGTTCACCGCCCGTAATCTCGATAATCCATTTTTCCGGTTCAATAAATTCATCCAACCACTTTAGCAAAATTTCATTAGTTATATTATTTATAGACAGCCTGGACGCTTCTTTTTGTTCTTCAGTCCAATTATCCGTATCCTTATTGCCCGCAAAAGGAAACTTGTAGCCAAGAGGCTTTAGCCACTCTTTCATGGTACAGTAATAGCAATTTAGATTACAAGACTGCATTATGTAAATACTAAGTAAGTTCACAATGCTTCTTCCCAAAATTCAGGCCAGTCAATCTCGTCAGGAAAATCAGGTTGATTTTCTATATTTTCCCATTCTTCTATACTTTGTATAACCTTTGCTGCAAATTCAGAATCGGATTCTGCTTTTTTTTGATATACTTCTGATCTTAATATAGCCAATTGTTCTTTTCTAAGACTTTCTACAGATAAAATTATATCGAATCTCTGGATTATAAAAGGATCGGATATTATCGTACCTGTTTCCTCATCGTAAATATCCATTTCTTTTACACTATCTGATACCTTTATTAATAAAGGTTTTTTCCCATCAGTATATGGAGGCCAATCCGGAATAGTATCTGATTCAAAAATATTGTGTACTCTTCCGTTATAAATATGAGCTATTCTCATTTTTTCTCCTTAATAATTAATTACCACTCAATCAAAACATAACCGCTGCCGCCTCTACCCCCGCTGCCACCCCAACTATCACCATTTCCGCATCCACCACCGCCGCCGCCGCCGCCAAAACTTCCACTTCCTCCGCTACCCCCATTACTTCCGCCGCCATTGCCATTGCCGCCGCTAGGAAACCCTGAAGCTAAACCATGTGTTAACGATGTATTTCCGCCTCCGCCGCCGCCACTTCCCCCACTGCTTCCACTGCCGCCAAAATTTCCACCATTAGATGCTGCTGCTGACTGTGTTCCTCCATTACCACCGCTGCCGCCATTGCCATTGCCGCCGCTGCCGCTGGTGCCGCCGCCCCCTCCGCCGCCGCCGAGACTTCCTCCACCGCCGCCGCCGCCACTGCAGTTGCCGCCGCTACCGCCATTGCCGCCTTTTGTAGTGCCGCTGCCACTTCCTGTGCCGCCTGCGACAGTAGTAGAATTACCAGGTTGACCACCAGCTAGTGTCAATAAAAAACCAATGATTGTATCACTGCCATTTGATCCTGAGCCGCCACCACTTCCTATGATTATGTTTATAAGTTGACCTGGTGTTACTGATAATATTCTACCTATGACGAATCCCCCGCCTCCACCTCCCCCGCCGCCGCCGCCACCTCTGTCCGAACCACTTCTGCCGCCTCCGCCTCCCCCACACGCTGTAACTCTAATCTTATTTACAGATTGCGGGACTACAAAAGAACCGGATGAAGTAAATTCTATATGTCTTGGAGTATTTGTATTAGGTGGAACTTGCCAACTACCGTCTTCCCTTAAATATCTTGTGGTAGTGGTTCCCCCTGGGTTTGGGACAAGCCCTCTTGTATTTCTACTAAATACATTCCAGATTTTATCAAATATCCTTAAAACCCATTCTATATTAACTGCTTTTTGTGTATTTTCAGCAGGGTGTTGATTTTGATAATCTTCAAAAAATCCCATATATAATTAGCTTTGCTAAAGTAAAATTACAAGTTTATTCGAGTAATAAGGGAGTATCTACTGATATAGGAGCCTTAACTTTTTCATCCCACTCATTAATGCTGTTTGTCATATTTTCATAAATTTGATTCAAATCTGATAATTTCGTGTCAGCTGCAGTTTCCATTGCAATTATCGCGTTAGGCAGCAAAGTATCTATAAATTTATTTACCGAGTTTTCTATATTTAAATGAAAATTTTGTAAATTAATCATAGCTGGATCTATAATATTGTTAGCCTCATTTTTCATATTTACGATTGCATCAGGTATTAAAATATTTACAAGTTCGTCAACTAACTTTTTCATATTTTCCTGTAAGTTTTGCAAGTCAGTCATAACCGGGTTTATTTTTTCTTCTGCTGTAGTTTTCATCGTAGTTATCGCATTAGGCACCAAAGTATTATTCCATGCATATTCAAATGCAGCAATTATTCCATTTATAGTATTTTTTGAAGTTGTTTCTGCGTTAGCAATCCAAGTTAAAAACTTATTTCCTTTTAACCACCGTATAGTGTTTTGCCCATTAACCCTGGGGTTTATCAAAACTCCCCAATCGTCAGATGCAGGAATATTAGGTTCAACTACATCGGGGAGATTCATCGAAGGGTTCAGTTTATGTATAGATATGCCGTTATTTGGCAAATCTTTATTTTCTATCACTTGCCAATTAGGAGTGGTTACTTCGTTAATACCTGATACTGTTTTAAGAAATAAAGATGTTGCTAACTCAGCCTGTTTTTCGGTTGGGCTTTTCAGCTTATCTGGGGTAATAGTATTTCGAAGTATCTTATCGTTGTTTACAGCCAAATCTTGTATATGCCTTGTCTGGACTGAATTATTAGGGTGATCCATTTCGCTTTGTTTTTTATGTCCATCTAAAATATCATTTATTTCATATATATATTCGGCTAACTTAGTGTCTCGTTCAAAACCTGCTTCTTCGTTGCTGTCTATGCTTTGCTGCAACTGCTGATCATTCAGTGTTAAAACCTTTCGTATATGAATTAATGTGTCGGTTAAAACATTAAGAGAATCAAGTAAAGATCCCTGATTATCAATTCGTAAATTATTTACAAGATCGCCAAGATAATCTTCTGGTATTTCATTGATAGATAATGTTTCGATAAGTTTGCCTTCTCCATCGCTTTTAAATAAAGTCGAATTAAGTTTCTTGGCAATTTCTTCTAAATCTTTTAGTATTTTTTTATCTTTTTCATCTTTACCAAATGTAACCTCATTAGGATTTCTAGTATCATCAGTAATGCTTTTTATACCGATAAATCTTGTCATCCAGTCAGTAGTATCAGCTAGAATTTTTTCAACCTGATTTAACATTTTCCTGTTTACTACTACAAGCTCATTTTTATTTGAGAATTCTTCAAGTAGTGTATTAGTTAATAATCTTCCAAAGCGGTCATACGCAGCTAATCTGTTAGGAGTGGGCTCAGAAGTGGCACCATGCGGTTTTAGTGTTTTCCCAGTTTTGGTAATAGCTTCAAACTCCCATCTTAAAGGATCTAATTCATTGTCAAGGTCTTGAATTTTTTCAAGGTCTTCTCTTGTAAAATCTTTAGTAAGAGGATAACCCCTTCCTAAATCTATCTCATTTAATTCATCTAACAACTGACCTCTTGCATCCCACAATCTTGCATGAGTACGGAGCATTACTTCTAGATACCCAAGTATATTTATCGGTCCAGGGTTAGCAGGCTCTTGTGGCGAATCGTATTGGAATAGAAGATTTAAACGACTTTGTTTGGCTGCTATTTTGTTTATTTTTTTCCATTCTTCTAATTCAGGATGTCCTAAATCGGCAGCACCTTTTAATGCATCCCATATATTTAGATACTCCATATGTCTTTTTTCAATGAAAAATTCACCTTCTTGTAATTTACGAAAAGATTCTAAGACTTCCTTATCCCCCCTAGGGAACATGATAATATGCGCCATATATAATTAGCTCCATATCTCACTAAATTAATATGAAAAGAATACTTGTTAAAATAAAAGAAGAAACGATGGACGCTATTCAAGAAGAAGAAAGCTCAAAGCCTTGGAAAATTCCTCCTAATATTAAACCATCTTTTCGTGAAATACCGGATATTATGAAGTATGAAGATAGCGAAGTAAGTTTACCTAGCAATTTGAATACTATATAAAAAGACAGAGTATTTACCTGAAAAATTGAGAAAATTAGATAAATATTTATAGCTACCTAAATATATTTATCTTTATATACCCGTAGAATATCCGCCGTTAAATCCTTTCCTGCTGCCGGTTACCACATTTATTGCTCCACTCTTTTCGTCATAAAACAATAAATCAGATATGCCGCTGCCGTTCATGCTCTGAACAGACGAC
>JAITUR010000077.1 GCA_031286205.1 Treponema sp. | reverse complement strand
TAATATATTCTTAATTAATTTTTCAGAAAACCTGCCGGGTTTCCATTTATGTTTAATATATTGTCATGGTTAAATATTATCAACATAATTTTAGTAATTAATTCCAGCAAAGAGCAATTTAAAATGTTAAAATACCAAAATACTTAAGATATTATAAATAAACCGTTTTTTTTTAAATTAAAATCCCTAATATCCAGAAAACCGGCGGCTTCCTGTAAATCGCGGCAGCGGAGCCAGACGGTTTCCAAGACTTCGGGCGGGGGTTCCAGATTATCCTTTATAAAAATCGATTTTATGCCTGCGGCGTGCAATCCGCGTAAACCGGCGGGGGAATCTTCGAACCCGACGCAATCAGAGGGAGAGCACCGGAGTTTTTCCGCCGCTTTTAAGAAAATATCGGGGGCGGGTTTGCCGTTTTCTACTTCGTCGCCGCCGGTAACTGCCGCAAATTTATCCAGTACGCCCGCCCTTTCCAGCATAAATAATGCGGTTTCCCGCAGAGAAGAAGTTGCAAGCCCAAAGGGTATTTTTGCGGCAGAAAGACGATCAAGAAGATAGTCAAGACCGGGTTTTTTGGGGACACCGTTTTTTTCGATATCGTTTATAACAATCTGCCTGAACTCGCCGCGAATATCATCGTAGGGGAAATTATCGCCGTATTCTTCCAGCATAATTACCCGCGACCGTGCAGCGCTTATCCCGACTGTTTTAAGAACAATCTCCGGCGGAATGTTATATCCAAACTTTTTACCCGCAATATCCCAAAACGGAATTGTCAGATTTTCGGTATCAAACATTAGACCGTCCATATCAAAGATAACGGCCTTTGGGCGAAACAAGTCTATCTTACTCATGTTTGCAAGTTAGTCCTTAAATAAATCCGCAATTTCCTTCTTGTACATATCTGTAATTAAATGGCGTTTGTAATCCTGTTTGGCGGAAAGCTCGATGCCTACTTCAAACGCTTTAGGAAGTATTGTCGAACGGAAAACCATTTCAAAACCACGGAAACCTGTTTTCTGGCTAATCAAATTGGAAATCTCCGACTGAATAAGCTCTCTTACTTCAGGAAGCTGTATCATGGCTTCTGCATCCATATAAGGAATTGCATTTTCCTTTACATAGGCTTCTACTTTTTCCAGATTTGGAACAACTAACGCGGCAAGGAATTTTTTATCCTGACCCAGTACAACAGCGTGATCAATATATTCGGATTCGCGGATTTTATTTTCTATTGGAACCGGCTCTATATTTTCGCCGCCAAGAAGAACAATTGTATCTTTTGCACGGCCTGTAAGTTTAATCTCGCCCTTAAAAGTTTTTAGACCGATATCGCCTGTATTTAACCAGCCGTCTTTATCTATAACTCTTGCTGTTTCTTCCGGCTTTTTGTAATAGCCGTGCATGACCTGTACTCCCTTGGCATATAGAACGCCTTTTTTTCCGGGAGGTACTACATTGCCGGTATCCGGGTCGCGGAAAATAACTTCCATGTTAAAAAATTGAGGTCCAATGGTATTAGCCACAGGATGCCTGATATGCCGTACTGCCAATACAGGAGCTGCTTCTGTAAGACCGTATCCTTCCAACAAGGTTACATTTGCGGCGGCAAAAAATTTGTCAACCGCGTTGGGTAAAGCTGCTCCGCCGGAAACTCCCGCCCTAAGCCTGCCGCCCAACATTGCTTTAATTTTTTTAAACACCAATATATTTCCAAGACCGCGTAACGGACTAAGAAGTAAAAACGGAATAAAAGAAACAAGCATATCCAGCGGCACACAGCGGCGTTTAAATTGAGGCATTCTGCCCAAAAGAAGGTTTTTCATTTTATCGTGAGCCGTGCCAATCGAAACAAAGAAATTAAACAAACCTCTTTTTACCGCACTGCCTGTTGATACATTTCTATATACTCCTGCACGCAAAGCTTCCCAAATACGGGGAACCGCGGCAATGTAATGGGGTTTAATGGCTTGTAAGTCTGCAAGCATTACCTTGCCTATGGGTTTTGAATAAGCAAGAGCTCCGCCCGGCAGAAGCGCAATGTATTGAACCGCTCTTTCGAATGAATGCCAAACCGGTAAAACGGCAAGCCAAATATGACCCGCCCCGTTTCCAATTGCCTTGGGAGCATGCAGCGGCTGATTCAAAATATTTTCGTGTGTAAGCATAACACCTTTGGGTTCGCCTGTAGTTCCAGATGTAAAAATAATCGTTGCAAGATCATCGGGTCTGCCTTGTTCAATTTCTGCTTCGATAGATTTAATTCCGTCTGTCCCATCTGCTGTAAGGGCTTTGCCTTTTTCCATTAATTCCGCGTAACCTAAAACTTTAATGCCGGAAAGCCGGCTATTATACTGCCCTTTGTCAAAGTTGTTGTCGATAATAATAAATCTTTCTACCATGGAGAGTTTATCTTTTTGAGTTAATATCTTTGCCAACTGAGCTTCGTTTTCCAGTACTACGCTTTTGCAGTCTGCAAAAGAAATAATATAAGCAAGCTCCCCTGCCATAGAATCGCAGCCTCTGGGAACATCAATAGCGCCCAGACAATGCAATGCCAAAGATGTAATAAGCCATTCTTTTCGGTTATCCGAAATGAATCCGACATGGTCGCCTCGTTTAATTCCGGCTTCGCGTAAACCGGCAGCATAAGCCAGGACTTCCGTGTACATTTGGGCAAAAGTTGTGGGTTGAAAAACCCCCGCAGCATCTTTGCTGTACTGAGCAGCAAGGTTAGGGTTGTTCCGGACATTTTCTTGAATTATCCGGGGTATGGTTGTAATATTTGTATTCATATTGATATTATGACAGGCTTTTACTTCTTGTCAATCTTATTTTGTATTTTTTTGCAACTTTTTTTACAATTTTTTGTCGCAATCCGACAGCTTAACAGCAGCTTAATCAGCTTAAAACCACCTTGTATCCAAAGACATCCTGAAACATACCGCCTTTTTCTTCTAACCCAAAAAGTTCCAGCGAAAGGTCGTAAGTTCTGTCAACATTAAGAACGATTGTTTCCGGTCGGCGTTCTACGGTAAATTTTTTTATCTGCTGGGAATGACCGCGATCCAAAGCATCGGCAACTCTTAAAATCGATGCCATTTTTAATACCAGAATACGCTCTTCTCTTTGAAGTTTGATATATTCAATATCAGACTGTGAAGGAGGATCCCCTCTGTGGTAGCTGATAACATTCGCAATAATGTTAAGCTCGTCATTATGCAAGCCGAATATTTCCGAGTTTGCAACAATGTACTGCCCATGTTTTTGATGCCCCGATGCCCTGATATATGTTCCTACATCATGAAGTATTGCGGCTATTTCCAGCATTTTGCGATGCCGTTTATTCATTCCATGTTCTTTTGTTAATGCATCAAAAAGCATCATGCAGTGACCTGCAACATGGCGGCCGTGAGCTTCATCGAAATGATACCTTCTTCCAAGATTTAAAGCGGAAGCTACAATCTGTGTAAAGAATTCGTCCTGCATGGGGGAATCTTCTATATCCGCCAGGTCAACAAGGAATCCGTCGCGGATAGAAACCAGCGGAACAGCAATTTGAGCAGCTCTTGTGCGTTCCAAAAAAAGCTTTAACACCATAATCCCGGGAACAAGTCCTTCCGCATCCGCATAAGCAATACCAAATTCACGGATACAATCTTCTACGGTGTACTTGCGAAGTTTTTCCGCAAATTTTATAAATTCATCTCTGTCTATTATTCTGCAATTTTCGTTAATAACTTTTCCTATTTTTTCCGCGGCAAGACGGGCATCCGAACCGGCGGCAACCAAAGTTCTTACATGAACAAGATCCATTCCCATATTCAGCATTTCTAAAGTATTTTTTATATTTTCGTTTAAATACCGTTCGTAAATAATACCTGTCCCTATCCTGTGTCTGGAATGATAATCTATTATAATTGTTCCAAGTTTTAAGCTGTGGGCTGCAACCATCTGCCCGCGCCGCAGGAGCATAATTTCTGTAGAGCCGCCGCCAATCTCCAGAATCATGGAGTTAGCCCGCCAAAACAACGGGATATCCTGCTTTAACGCAAAACGCACGGCAAGGTACATTAATCTGTTTTCTTCTATTCCTTCTACAATAGAAAGTTTAAAGCCCGCTTCCTGCTGTACGCGGTCTATAAAAACATCTCTGTTACGCGCAACACGAAGGGCGCTGGTAGCTATAACATGAATATCGTTATCTGCAATATTCCATCCTGTAAGAAGTTCGCGGTAATTTTGAAGAACCGCAAGACATTCCAGCATGGATTCCCTGGAAATTACGCCGGAAGTAAAAACATCGCGTCCAAGAGAAACAGGACGGACAGCGCGATCTAAAACCTGCCATTTTCCGCCGGATTGAATCTCGGCTACATGCAGCCTTATACCTGTGGATCCAATTTCTATAACTGCGGTAATTGTAGCCATACTTACAACTTATCTATTAATATAGAACATTTTCCCGAGGGAATGGGCAAGGTTTTCTCTTTTACGCCAAGAATATTAATTGTAAAATAATAGAGTTTTTCGCTTTCCATTTGAATCTCCCAGCCTCTGCCGCTTTTATGCGAAAGTATTGTAATCATATTATTTTTAAGCGAAAGATTTTCCACGCCCATAATTTCCAGATTAGGAATTACCCAATCGACGGTTTTGCGTGGGAGCGATATAGAAAGCCCTACGATATTTTCTATAGTTAAGCAAATTGTAGAAAGAGCGTCGTAGGCAAGATACCTGGCTCTGGGGAAACCGATTTTACCGGGCCACTTTGCTTCCCCTTCTGCTGTGGGTAAATACGCTTCCCAAAGATCTCCTTTGTGGTTGTCATCTTCCTTGCTCATTGTATCCAGCATAAAATACACATGACGGATAGCGCTTTCCCTTGCAATATCCCAGCGCTGATAACGCTCCAAGCCTTTTATTACCATAAAAACAAGGTGGGGAAAAACAGATCCGCGGCATCCGCGTCCATTTTCGTCGAATTCTTTTTCGCATACGGCAAGCGACGGGAAAGGGTGAGATGTTCCAAAAAATTTTGGGTCTGTAAGTTTTTCTATTATTCGCTCTGCTTTTTCGCCGTTTGGGATTTCAGCTAACAACGGCCAATAGCCTTGTATAGATTTTATCGGTATATGTTTTTCGTTTTTATTTATATCGTAATAAAAACCGTCTGTCGCATTATACATAAGCGAATTTATTCTGGTTTTAAGCGAAAAATATTGTTTCTTGCACTGAAAACTTATTTCCTTGTCATTAAGAATATCAGCTAACGCAGACATATAAAGCATATTTATTGCCATCATGGTGTTAAAGTCTACGGTATAGTAAGCGTCTCCCCTTGGCAAATTTAACATTCCGGTTGCAGAAAGAGGGGTTTTGTAAAGACCATTGGGTTTTTTGTAAATAGAATCGATCCATGCCGAGTATTTGCACAATTTACCCAGTACATCTTTTACGCGTTTTTTATTCCCGGACTTATGATAGATATTGTATTCTGCCCATGCGAACAGAGGAATGCCAAGCCCTTCGGGATTATCCTTATCCGGTTCATGCGCGCCGGTATCGACATTATAAGAACAACGAATGGCCCCGTCTTTTTCCTGCCTGTCATAGAACACATCCAAAGTAGAGTGTGCCTGGAAGATCCTATTGGAATAAACCAGAAAAAACGAGGAGAATATAGCTTCGGTCTGCTGAACAACATTAGGTTCATAAATAAAGAATGGCCCTTTAATGCCGCTCTTGGAACCGCCATTTTTCCAGCAATCATTCATCCAAGCCCATGTTTTATCGTAGATATCGACAAAATCCTGGTCATAAAAGTGGATCTTTGGGAAGTCTTGTTTTATCACTTTTTGTCCTTAGATTATAAATATAATACGGATTTGCCAAATTTGCCAATTTTTTTTACGATTTTTATGCAGTTTTTTGAGAAAATAAGCACCAAAACCATGTTTTACAGCAGTTTTTTGTTGGAAATCATCATAAATTACTACATTTACAATGCTCCTATTACTTTTGCAACGGCTTCCTGCACATTGGATATTATTTCCATATCAACTGCACCTACCACAGAAATAAATCGGTCAACAGAAACACTGCGTATTTGAAAACAATCAACGGCAGATGCTTTTGAAAGGCAATTTTCATTATTTGGAACAATTTTTACCATCCACGGGTAGTTGTTGTAATGATCTTTCCAATCAGTAATTGGAGCTATAATTTTAAGGGGCAGTTTTCCAAGACTATCAACATTGATAATTAATGCAGGGCGGGATTTATTTATTTCAGCACCTACTGTCGGATCAAGACATATTAGCCAGATTTCACCTTGCTTCATTAAAATCTTCACCGTCCAATGCGCTAAATGCGGTAAGCTCTTTGTTATTGCAATATTCGTCGGCTGCCATTTCAGCGGCTTTTTCCAGCGAAATACATTCTTTTATTTTCTTTTCCTTTATATATCCGACAAAATCGACTATCTCGTTATAATAACGAAGCGGAAGGGAATTTATCTCTTTAATTAAAACTGATTGTGCTACAGGCATATTTAATCTCTCCTCCTTATCATATTATAACATCTTTTTAGGCGAATGAACACATCTTTTTTGCATACTCATCAATTTTGATTCAGTACCGTGAATTCTCGTGAAATTGTGTTTCCCTGGGTATCGACAAGGGTTATTCTTCGTTGTCCGGGCGGCGGGCGGGCTTCCATTTCGTGGAAGGTGTGGGTTTCTCCCAGATATTCTCCGTCTAAATGCCAATAAATTATGCCGGTATCGTCTCGATGTGCCGCAGAAAAGACAATTTTCCCCTCTCTGCCGTCTAATTCGCGCGGTATATAGATTTGCCCTCTTGGTTCGGGATTAAAAAGGGCGATTACTCTTTCTCCGGGGACAGAGCTTGAACCTTCTTCCGGGGGCAGGGGTCTATAATCCAGATTCCAGCGGCGATAGTACCACTCTTCTGCAGGGGGAAGAACAAACCATTTTCGCTCCACAGTGTTTAAAGATGCGCCCGCTTCCAGTGTTATCTGACGATCTTGCTTTTCGTTTAAAACAATAATACGGCAGTAGGCGCAGGCCTTAACCGCCGGTGCATTTCGGGGACGCTGAGCGGCTTTTATAAATTCGCAATTTACACCGGCAGGATACCCGGATTGAGCGCAAACTTCCGCATATCGTATATCGATAGCGGGCTGAGAAAACCAGCCTGTTCTGTGTCCCCCCAACGAACTCAGGGCAGAGAAAATTTCAAAAAGAACAGGGGCTGCAGTTACCGCGCTTCTAAGCTCCGCCCTGCCTTCGCCCGTTGCATTGCCTATCCAAACTCCCACCGTCCATTCAGGCGTAACACCGATTGCCCATGCATCGCGGAAACCAAAACTTGTTCCGGTTTTCCAGGCAATACGCCGCGAGCTTGCATACTCCTGCCAAACAGCCTCTTCGCCGGGCCGCGTCGCCCACACAAGCGCTTCCAAAGTAAGCCACGCCGCCGCAGGAGATATTGCCGTCATCTTTGATGCCGGCTTTGAAGGAATTTTATTTCGATGAAAAACCGACGGCGGAAAGAATGCCGCCTTTCCGTCATCTTCTCGTGCATGAACCGAACGCCCCAATCCTGCATAGAGAGCGGTAATTTCCCAAAGCGTTACCTCCGCACCGCCCAAAATAAGCGGAAGCCCGTAATCATCGCCGGAGCGGAAAAGAGTAGTCAGCCCCAATGAGCGTAAAAATCTGGCAAAACGATCCACTCCATAAACACGCAACGAGCGGGCTGCCGGCACATTAAGCGACCTTGCCAATGCTTCGTCCGCAGGAGCTACACCCAAATAAGTGCGGGAAATATTTTCCGGGCTAAAACTTCCTACACGAGTTGGAATATCGCTTACCAGCGAAGCAGGAAGAATATCGCCCGAGTCCAGCATTGCCGCATAAAGAAAAGGTTTTAGCAAACTGCCGGAACTTCGCCTTGACGAAATAATATCGACATCGGAAGCGCTTGGTGTTGTAATGTTTCCAATATAAGCGGCAGCTTCTCCTGTTTGTGTGTTGATAATCAGGCAAGCTCCGTTCATTATTCCGTTAGTCATAAATCGATTTCCTGCACGATTTAAAATTGCCGCTGCCCTTTCCTGAATATCACGATCTATCGTAGTAACAAAAGCAGCCTGCTGTTTGAAGGCGCGGATACCGCCTGTTTGTAAAACAAGCCTATCCAATAAATGAGGAGCTAAACGAGGAAGGGGAAAAGGCTCGCCGGGAAGAGACTCTAAAAAAGAAAGTTGTAAAGTTTCGTTATCGATATAACCTTTATTATTTAGTTTGATTAAAAGAGAATCGCGTTTATTTTTTAGGGTATCTCTGTTGCGGCCAGGGTGAATAAGAGCAGGACTGTTTGGAAGAACTGCCAATGTTGCCGCTTCTGCCCAGGAAAGATCGCCGGAGCTTCTGCCAAACCACCGCCAAGAAGCGGCTTCCAGCCCCACTACATTTGCGCCAAAAGGAGCGTTAGCTGCATACAACTCCAGAATGTCGTTTTTAGATTTTCCAATTTCTAAACGGACTGCCATTACCGCTTCTATGGCTTTTGTAAAAATATTGCGTTTACGCAGACCCCGGGCAAGACGGATGGTCTGCATTGTTATTGTAGAACCTCCGGAGACTGTTTTTCTATTGCGTATATTTTGAATAGCTGCCCGCCCAATAGCCAAAAAATCGACACCGATATGCCGCCGGAACCTTTTATCTTCCGCTTCGATTATAGCTGTAACGAATTTCTCGTTTAACAAATCTGTTCCGGGAAAACGCCATTGTCCGTCGGCAGAAACCTGCGCCCCAAGAAGATGATTATCTTTGTCATATAACACCGGCGAATAAGAGACATCGAACAAGGGTCTGGGCAGGCAAAAAATAAAAGAGATAAGAAGGCAGAAAGAAATTGCCCCAATAATAAAATATTTAGGATAACTTAAAACCAGGGATTTAATTTTAAGGATTTTGGATTGGATATATTTTTTAATCACCTGCGCTCCTTATTTACTGATAATACTATTAAAAAAATAATTTTGCCACATCACACCTCGCGGGTCTTTTTCCGGGTGGGGTAAAATACCCCGCGCAAAATGTCAAAAATGTTATATGGTAGAAAGTATTTATTGATTTCTTACTATGTTAGATAGAAAACTTATATAACGTCTTCTAATAAATTCTTTAGGCAGATTTTCATTTATATTTATTTGTCTAAATACAGGTATGGTTAATGGGTGCCATATTACCCTGTTTTGATGGTACGCTGTTTGAATCGTATGAATGTCATCCTCTGAAAAGAAAATTCTAAACATCTCATTCGGTAGTAATAAACTTTCTAGTATGCTAGGATAACTCTCTTGTATATCTTCGAACCCTAATCTGTAATGCTCGTCACCGAAATACCATTTTATAGGTATACCGTGTATTATACTAAGCAATATTTTAATTAAAGGTTTGCATAAGTCCCTGAGCATATAGTGAATATCTCTGTCGTTTAATTTATGTTCAGCTTTTTTTCGTAGTTTCTTTAATAACCTTTCGATCAAACCCGACAACCTTATTCTAGAAATAGCGGATAATGCCGCTATAGCATGGGTAAATTCGTGTACAATGGTCAATTTTAATAATAATCGACCTTTTCGAGAAGTTTTATTACAAATATTAGTATTAATAATAATATTAAGTCTATAATGATCGATTTTTTTACCTTGCACCGTTATTTTTTTATGCGATGTAATATGAATTCCTTTTGTTTGTGGCGGTAACACTTCTTGACTTATACTAACAACACACAACCCCATACCTTTAATAATAAAGTCCCTGTGATCGCTCAAGTTTATTATTCTGTCTACCGACGGAGCAGGTATATTGTCTATATCTAGTAGATTTAATAAAGGAAGGAATGTCTCTATTACCCACTTCTTATCTTTAATAATTGCAACATTAGTATCCGTATAGGGCAAGTAGGTCGGCCTCCTGAATTTTTTTTGCAATAACACTGTCATCTAACTTATCATGGAGGCGTTTTGTCGCTCTTATTGCTGTCCTAAGAATTTCCGGTGTGAGCGCATCACCGTCAAAGTCTATATTGAGAATTCCTAGTCTAATAGCTTCTTTGAGTAATTCATCTACTTCTGCCGTCTCTACCGTTTCTTCTTCAACCGTATTAACCATTTCTTCCCCCAAGTTTATTTTGAAAATTCAGTATATTTAATACACTAAATTTTCGCTGTACACAACAGGGGACATACTTTACCCACTGTTAGTGAGCACACCAAGATCCAAAGCTTTTCCATACCCCCTCCTGTTTCTGGAAAACCCTATTTTAATGTACTTTGAACCACAATTTAGATATATTGGTTTACATCGTAAACTGTTTTTAATATTTTCTTCAGTTATTTAAATTTTAACAGTTTTTACTTTTTGTGTCAACATTTTTTGAATAAACTTACATATATTCCGCTAAATTCTACCAAATTTTCCTGTTTTTACGCAAAATACGCGAAAAAACGCAAGATTTATGGAAAATCAATGTCAAGCTGAAGGGAACAGGTCTTTTTGCGCGAGTGGGGGTAAAACCCCCCACGCCCCCCCCCCTCTCTCTCCTTCAGGGTCCGTCGAAACCCGTTGGAACTTCCTCGAAATTACCGACTTCGATAACCCTATCGCTAGAACAGGTCCCAATAGCGCAAGCCAAGGCCTCATGCACGCAGGCGTTATTGCCCT
>JAITUR010000039.1 GCA_031286205.1 Treponema sp. | reverse complement strand
CCGATATATTTTGAATAGGCATAAACCTGCCCCCATTTTTTCTCGCTTATATTTTCTACAATGCCAAGTTTAATAAGGCGTTTAACAATGCTTATGGCGGTAGGTTTAGTTAACCCTGTTCGTTTGGTAATTTCCGCAATGTTTAAAATTGGTTTTTGTTTAAAAATAAAAAATATTGCTTTAGCGGAAGTGCCGGCGCGTCCAAGAACGGATACTCTTGCATCATCATGGGTAAAAAGGGTTTTTATTTCTAAAAGGGTTCTTTTGGCATCCCATGCGGTTTCGGCTGTGCCCTCCAGGAAAAAATTAAGCCATTCTTCCCAATTGCCTGTCTTGCGGGGTTCGGAAAGTTTGTCGTAGTAGAGTTCTCTGTGCTGCCTAAAAAATAAACTTAAATATAAAAATGGCGAACGCAGAAAACCCGCAGCATAAAGATACAGCGTTATTAAAAGTCTTCCGGCACGCCCATTGCCGTCCAGAAAGGGGTGGATGGTTTCAAATTGATGATGAATAAGAGCCGCCTTTACCAGTATGGGCATTTTATTTTTTGCGTGCATAAATTTTTCCAAATTGCCAAGGCAATCCAATACCTTTTCCGGCGGAGGCGGAACAAAATATGCATTTCCCGGTCGTGTCCCGCCAATCCAATTTTGTGTTTTTCTAAAAATACCCGGAGTTTTTTGGTGCCCCCTGGAATTGGTAAGAAGGATTTTATGTACCTCGCGGACAAGGCGGAAGGACAGGGGAAACCCGCCCTGCAGCCGTTCCAACCCATGACATAACGCCGCGACATAGGAAGATACTTCGTTGACATCATCGACCGGTACTCCGGCAGTTCCGTCGGATTCGTAACGCAAAAGATCGTCAAGGGTGGATTGGGTTCCTTCGATTTGGGAGGACAAAACGGCTTCTTTTCTAACATACATATAATTGATAATTGCGGGATCCGGGACACTTTCCACTATTCCGTTAAGCTCGCCTATGGCAAAATTGGCTTTTTCCAGCCATTCGGATATTTCTGCCATATTAATTGCGGGTACAGGCGGTAATGCTTTGGGCACATAGGTATTGTAATGTTCACCTGCCACAACCGAGGATTTTATAAATGTTGCCTGCCGTTTTCTTTGCATTTGCCTTAAATTATTACCCATGAACTTTAACTTGTCAATAGAGAAAGTAAAGGATAAGCCATTATCTTTAACTTTCTTAAAAAGAAAGTAAAGGATAAAATCGTCCAAATTTACCCAAAACCGGATAAAACCCCCATTTATTGACACTTTTTACCTATCACTGTATCCTTAATACTATGTACGACTACAAAGAACCATGGAAAATTAATTTAGCCTCTGTTCTTAATGCCATATTAAGCGAAGCGGGTATTAAGGAAAATATTACTTCGGCTCAGATTGTTGCCGAAAATCCGCCGGATTCTCAAATGGGGGACATTGGTTTTCCCATGTTCAGTTTTGCCAAAGCGCTTCGCAAGGGTCCGCCTCAGATTGCTCAAATGGCGGCTGAAAAGCTAAATGCGCTTGCGAACGACGACGGCAAGGCAGAAGCGCAGGGACCGTATGTCAATATAAAACTGGCTCGCGGTTCTGTTGTAAAAAATATACTGGAAGATGTTATAAAAGGCAGTAAACCTGATACATTAGCCGGTAAAAAAATCATGGTGGAATTTTCCAGCCCCAATACAAATAAACCTTTGCATCTGGGTCATCTTAGAAACGATGTTCTTGGCGAAAGTATTTCGCGTATTTTAGCGGCTTGCGGAGCCGATGTCCGCAAAGTTTGTATCATTAACGATCGGGGTATCCATATTTGCAAGTCTATGCTTTCCTACAAGGAACAGGGGCAGGGTAAAACTCCGGAATCTGAAAATATAAAAAGCGACAGATTTGTAGGAGATTGGTATGTTATTTTTAGCAGACAGTTAAAAGCGGAAACTGAAAATTTAATTTCCAATGGAATAGACCCAAAAAAAGCCGAAGCCCAGGCTCCGCTTATGTTAAGAGCGCAGGAGTTGTTGCGGCAATGGGAAGCGGGCGACTCTGAAACCTGCGAATTATGGAAAAAAATGAACAGCTGGGCAATAGAAGGTATGAAACAAACTTACAAACGAACAGGTATTTCTTTTGATCAATACTACTATGAAAGCGAAACATATATGCTTGGCAAGGACGAAGTTCTTAAAGGCTTGGAAAAGGGCATTTTCTACAAACAGGAAGACGGCGCGGTTGCGGTTGATTTAACCGAAGAAAATCTGGATAAAAAAATTCTTTTAAGAGGCGATGGTACTTCCATTTATATAACACAGGATTTTGGAACGGCAATAAACCGGCACAAAGACTGGCCTTTTAACAAAATGATCTATGTAGTAGGCTCTGAACAGCAGTATCATTTTAAGGTATTGTTTATTTTGTTAAAAAAACTTGGCTATTCATGGGCGGATAATCTTTTCCACCTTTCCTACGGCATGGTAAATTTACCGGAAGGTAAAATGAAAAGCCGCGAAGGCACTGTAGTGGATGCCGACGATTTAATCGACAATCTGCGCGATATGGCATTAGCTGAAATCCGCGAAAAAGAACGCGAAGAAGAAGTTGGAAACCCGGCGGAGGTTGCGGAAAAAATAGCACTGGGAGCTTTGCATTATTTTCTATTGCAGGTTAGCGCTGTAAAAGATATGCTTTTTGATCCAAAAGAATCATTGTCGTTTACCGGCAACACGGGTCCTTATTTACAATACATGGGAGCAAGGATTTGCTCGATGTTAAGAAAGAATGAATCCGGAAGCGGGGAGAGTGGAGCGGTAAAAGATTTTTCTTTGCTTGTGTCTGATTCTGAGTGGGATTTAATTAAGGTATTGGCAGGATATTCACAGGCAGTTGCAGAAGCGGCTGAAAATCTGGATCCTTCGCATTTAGCGGGATATTTATACGAGCTTTCCAAATGCTTTAGCCGCTTTTACCACGAGTGCCCCATTTTAACCTGTGAAGACAAAAGATTATCGCAAGCCAGGTTAGAGTTGTCCCGTGCTGTAATGCTTGTTTTAAAAGATGCGTTTAATTTAGTTTGTATTCCATTTCTGGATATTATGTGAGGTGGTTTTTTGTAGATTCGCCTAGGTTCTGCGTTAAATTCCGCGCCTTCCAAAGCAATTTTTACCCGCTAACGAAAAACAAAGTTTTTTCTATGGCAGTAGAACGCGCCCTTGTAGTTACGGAAAACGGCAGATGCATCTCTTGCCGCCAAGGCTGTCAGTAATCCGGAGGGCTGCCTTGCAATCTTTGGAATAACCCCTTTTTTGATTATGCAATTGCAGAAAAATGCAAAAAACAGTAATGGTAAAAACCAATTTTAACTGGATCGATATTGGAAATTGGGAAGAATACTCAAAAATTGCCGTAAAAAGCAATATATTAATATTTGATGCTCCCGCAGACGGAAAATCCGCCGGTAATTCGCTCGGGAAAAGACGGGAATCCAGCCTCTGCATTAATAACCAAAAAGGGACAAACCCAGAAAGTACGAGATATTGTAGAGCAAATCAATAAATTGGGAAAAACCGACATTTTATAACATTACGCATTATTGACGAATCTGCCAATATCAGTTAGAATTAATAAATGGGAGTGCTATTAAGTCAAAGATTATCAGTCTTTTACGAACGATTCAAAAACATAGAAGTAACCTTTACAAAGGAAATTATCCAGGTTACAGGTTTGTTAACTCAGCAGGTACACTTAAAATGCGGTAACGATTTTTGGCCGTGTGTGGTTTACAATGCGTCATTCGAGGGAGCAAAAATTGTAGCTAATATTAAAACAGGTCTTTTAGGAAAATTGCAGCAAACAAATAATTTTATTAACCTTCGTTTTTGCTTTAGACCGCCGGGAGAAACAAACCCGGTAACATTCTTTGTGGCCGGACGAGTCCTTGCAAGCGTACCTTACGGGAATTCGCAGGATGTGCATATGTTCACAATCCAGTTTTCCAACCGCCCGCCGGATGATTTTATAGAAATTGTCGGGCGAGTCCTGGATGCTAATGTAAATTCTTCCAAACGAAAAGAGGATCGTATTCCGTTAACTCCCGACAATCTTCGCAGATTAAATATACTTACAACAGAAGGTACTGTTTTTATAGAAAGAGTGCCGCGTCGCTGCATATTAAGGGATATTTCTTTTTCCGGATCAAAATTAATAATGATGGGAGTGGCAAAATTTCTTTTGGAAAAAGATGCGGCTCTTAAAATTGAATTTAACGATCCCAAAGAGGCATTCCTTATACAGGGAAAATTTGTTCGCGCGGAAATGGTAGAGGGCAAAAAGGAAATGGTCGCTTTGGGTCTTAATTTTAACGAAACTGTAGTTCCTATGGGTTTTAAAATTCGATTAAACGAAATGTTAACGTCGCAGCGAGCAGATTTCCGCGGCACTGCAGAAGATACCGCTGCTTCTAAACTTGCCAAAGCCAAAGCTGCTGTTATAGCGAAGTCAAAACCTTCTCAGAATATTCCGCCTGCTGCCGCAAAAAAAGAGCCGCCTCCGCCGCCGCCGGCTAAAGAAGAAACTCTTGCGGACATTTAATCCGGCAAAGTTAAAGCCAATACTTCTTCCAGGCGCTCTACAGGATGAAACATTATCCCCTTCTTAACATGATCCGGAATCTCGTCCAGGTCGCGCAGATTTTGTTTTGGAAAAATAATATGTTTTGCTTTGTTGCGGCGGGCGGCAACCGTTTTTTCTTTTAGTCCGCCTATCGGCAGTACAAGCCCGGTAAGAGATAATTCGCCTGTCATTGCATAATGCGGAGCAATAACTTTATTTCGCAATAAAGAAAGAAGCGCTGTTGTCATTGTAATTCCGGCAGAAGGACCATCCTTGGGGGTTGCGCCTTCCGGGATATGTAAATGTATGTGGTTTTTTTCGAACCATTCGCGGTTAACGCCGTATTTTTCTACCGCCATCTTTTGCGCAACAGTCATGGCAATGCTTGCGCTTTCTTTCATGGTGTCGCCCATTTTACCGGTAAGAGTAAGCCCTTCTTTGCCCGGCAAAGATGTCGCTTCTATAACAAGCGTGTCGCCTCCCATACTTGTCCATGCAAGCCCTACCGACATTCCGGGTTTGTCGGCAGTTTTATATTCGCCTTCCGGGAAAACAGGTTTGCCTAAATGTTTTTCTATTTGTTTTTTATCGATAGAAAAAGTATTATTTGCAGAATTATTCTTGCCGGACGGGGCTTCTTCCATATCTTTTTCTTCGTTTGTTTCTACAATTATCTTTGCCAATTTACGGTGTATTTTATCCAGGTTTTTTTCGAAATTACGGACTCCCGCTTCTCTTGCGTACGAATTAGCAATATGCATTAAACTGTCTTTTGTGTATTTAACCTGATTTTTTTTAAGCCCGTTTTTTTCCAGACTCTTTGGCAATAAATATCGTTTGGCAATTTCCAGTTTTTCAGTATCGATATAACCGGGAAGCTGGATTATTTCCATGCGATCCATAAGAGGAACGGGAATTGTATCCAAAGTATTTGCAGTTACAATAAAAAATACATGGGAAATATCAAAAGGTAAATCCAGGTAGTGATCTCGGAAAGCATTATTCTGTTCGGGATCCAGCACCTCCAAAAGCGCGCTTGCGGGGTCTCCCTGATAACTCGAACCCATTTTATCTATTTCGTCTATCATAAAAACAGGGTCTTTTGCTTTGGTAATTTTTAATCCCTGAATAATTTTTCCCGGCATGGCTCCAATATAGGTTCGCCTGTGCCCTTTAATTTCAGCTTCGTCCCTCATGCCGCCGACAGAAAAACGGAAAAACTGTTTTCCAAGAGCGCGCGCTATGGATTTTCCAACCGATGTTTTTCCAACTCCCGGCGGACCAACAAGGCAAACAATCGAACCTAAAGATCCCGGCGGACGCTTAGAATCGCTTCGCAGTTTTCGTACAGCCAGATATTCTATAATGCGGGTTTTTACATCTTTAAGACCATAGTGATCATTTTCCAAAATCTCCTGCGCTTTTTTTAAATCTAAAACTTCAGGCTCAGGATCCCCCCAGGGAAGAGCCGCTATTACATCAAGATAATTGCGTGTAATGGTATATTCGCCGGTATTTGTTTCCATTAGCGAAAATTTTTCCAATTCCTGTTCTACAACTTCTTTTATTTCGCCTTCGAATTTAAAGGCTTCGAACTTTTCCTTAAAACGCTGGTAATCCGAATTTTTTGCATCCGTTGTCATGCCCAATTCTGTTTTAATTGCTTTAAGCTCTTCCTTTAAAAAATAATCGCGCTGGGATTTTTCTATTTTTTCGTTTATCTCGCGCTGGATTTTTTTCTGAATCCTAAGAAGCTCTTGTTCTTTTTTAATAAAGACAAGTACCTGCTCCATGCGCTTGCGGACATTTAATATTTCCAGAATTTTTTGCTGTTCCGCTTTATCTATATTTAAAATACTTGCAATAAAGTCCGCAATTTTCCCCGGATGATCTATATTGATCATATTAAGGCGCATTTCTTCGGAAAACAGCGGATTATTTTCGCTAATCTGCTTCATCTCGGAGATAAGCGCGCGGGTAAGCGCTTTTACTTCGCTTGTATTATCTTCTTCTTCTTCCAGATACTCTACTGCCGCAATAATTGGATTGGACGGATGAAGCGTTTTTTTTACTTTAAATCGCTTAAGGGTAGAAATAAAAATATTAATGCCGCCGTCAGGCAGATTAATTTTTTTTATAATTTTTGCAACTGTTCCTACAGTGTATAAATCTGTAATGGCGGGAGTATCGGTATCGTTTTGCATCATTACAAGACCAATTAAACCGTCGCCGGTAACTACATCTTCCACAACTTTGACATCGGCGGGGTTGCCAATCATTATAGGCGTAAAAATTCCGGGAAAAATCGGTCTGCCCATCAGGGCAACCAAATGTAGTTTATTGGGTAAAAGTTGATCAATAGGAATAATATTTGATTCTGACATAATTTAATCCAAAAGACATCACATAAAAGCACGGAGACACAAAGGATTATAAAATTTTATAACCTCTGTATCTCCGAACCTTCGATGCCTTAGTATGAAAATTTTCGCAAAGACACTACTTTATGCTGTAAAAGGCTTTTTTGCCGGCATATTCGGCTATGCCTTCTAGTTCGTCTTCGATTCTCATAAGCTGGTTGTATTTTGCAACGCGGTCTGAACGGCTCATGGAACCGGTTTTGATCTGTCCTGTCTCCAGTGCGACAACAAGGTCTGCAATAAAGCTGTCTTCTGTTTCGCCGGAGCGATGAGAAATAATCGCCGTGTAATTTGCCCTCTTTGCCATTTCTACAGCTTCGTAGGTTTCTGTAAGAGTGCCAATCTGATTTACTTTAATTAAAATTGAGTTACAGGCTCCCATGGAGATTCCCTTTGAAAGGAACTTGGTGTTGGTAACAAAGAAGTCGTCGCCTACAATCTGGATTTTAGATCCAAGCGCTTTGGTCATTTTTACATAACCGTCCCAGTCATTCTGATCCAGCGGATCTTCGATTGATATAATCGGATACTTTGCAACCCATTTGGTGTAGATGTCGATCATTTCGTCTGCGGTAAAAAGTTTGTCGGGGTTCGATTTCCAGAATTTGTATCCTTTCTTGCCGCCTTCGTCGAAAAGTTCGGAGCTGGCGCAGTCAAGAGCGATAGCAATCTGCTCGCCGGGTTTGTAACCGGCTTTTTCTATTGCCCTCATGACATATTCAAGTGCTTGATCGTTATCGATATCTGGAGCAAAACCGCCTTCATCGCCTACGGCAGTGGCAAGTTTCGCGGAATGAAGCAGGCTTTTAAGGTGGTGGAAAATTTCGGCAGTCCAGCGCATGGATTCGCGGAAAGTTTCGGCTCCAACCGGCATGATCATAAATTCCTGAAAGTCGATTTTGTTGTCGGCGTGTTTGCCGCCGTTAATAATATTTGCCATTGGAACAGGCAAAAGATTTGTGTGCATACCGCCAATGTATTTGTAAAGAGGTATGCCAAGGCATTCGGCTGCGGCGCGGGCTGTTGCCATAGATACGCCCAAAATGGCGTTGGCTCCCAATTTGCTCTTGTTTTCGGTTCCGTCAAGCTCTATCATGGTACGGTCAATATCGACCTGTTCCAGAGCATCATAGCCCAAAAGTTCCGGTCCAATAATATTGTTTACATTTTCGACTGCTTTAAGCACACCCTTGCCAAGATAGCGGGCTTTATCGCCGTCACGAAGCTCGACTGCTTCATGTTCGCCGGTAGACGCGCCGGAAGGCACTGCCGCGCGGCCAAAAGAGCCGTCTTCCAGCATAACATCAACTTCTACAGTGGGATTTCCCCGCGAATCGATAATTTCACGAGCTTCCACATATTCAATAATACTCATCTTTGTCTCCTTGATTACTTTGATTAATATAATGGTGCATTATTTGTCAAATCTAGTCAAGGTATTCCTTATTACAAGTTTTGCAAGCTCGGAGGCTATTACCACGCTGAATGTTACGGCGAATATTTTTAGCCATAAATCAAGCGGCAGGGGGACTGTGCCAAAGAATGCGCCCGCGTACTGAATGATTAATATTTGCATTACAAAGGTGCATATAATCACTGCAAGGAAAAGGCGGTTTTTAAAGAAATTTTTGACAATACTGTCATTGTTTAACTGCCTGCAATTAACTGCATTAAAAAGCTGGAACAGCGCGAACATTGTAAAAAGAACCGTGTTTGTTTGTGTTTCAGTTACTTTTAAAAAGTTTGTTGTATATTGAAACAAAAACACTATCGACATATACAGACCAGTAAGAACAATACGGGTAATCAGCGGGCGCGAAAGAATATTTTCGTTTCTTTTAACGGGCGGTCTTTTCATTAAATCACCGTGGATTGGTTCAAGACCAAGAGTAAGCGCAGGAGGACCGTCCATGATAATATTAATCCATAAAAGTTCAAGAGCGGTAAACGGCGCTTTTAAACCGATTAAAATCGAAGTAAGTACAACGATTACCGCAGATACATTAACCGTTAGTTGAAAAGTGATAAACCTTTTAAAGTTTTCGTAAATTCCGCGCCCCCAGCGGACTGCTTTAACAATGGTTGCAAAGGAATCGTCCAAAAGGACAATGTCGCTTGCTTCTTTGGAAACATCTGTGCCTGCAATGCCCATCGCAATACCGACATCGGCATTTTTTAGCGCCGGCGCATCATTGATGCCGTCGCCTGTAACTGCTACTACATTTCCCTGTGCTTTTAAAAGATTAACTATGCGCATTTTAATCCCGGGAGTACTGCGGGCAATAACAGAGATTTTTTTTAGCTGCTCGGACAATTCATCGTCAGAGAGGGATTCAATTTCATGCGCTTGTACCGCTACGCGCCCGTTATCCAAAAGTTTTAATTCATTGGCAATGGCGGCGGCTGTAAAAATATTGTCGCCTGTAAGTATTTTTATATCAACTCCTGCAAGGCGGCATTGGGCTGCAGCATCGTACACATCTTTGCGTAAAGGGTCGGAGATTGCGGTAAAACCGTCAAAGGTCATATTGTTTTCGATGCTGTCTTCGGCAGAATCGCTGTTAAAATCCGGGCAGTCGTTAAAATCTTTACGAGCAAATGCGATAATACGACAGGCTTTTTCCTGCCGGGGAATAATTTGTTTTTCGATTTCTTTAATTTGCTCTTCGTTCATGCCGCATAACCGGAATATTTTTTCCGGGCTTCCCTTGCTGTAGGCGGTATAGACACCACTGGTGCTGCCGTTGTTACGCACAATGGTTGTCATATTTTTTTTCTCTGATGTAAAAGGAAACACATGAACCATATCGATATTCTTTCGAATATCATGATAATTAAAGCCTGATTTTTCCGCCGCCACAAGCAGGGCGCATTCTGTCGGATTGCCTATGAAAATGCAATTTTCTCCGATTTCTGCAGTACTGTTAAGACAAATATTGTGCAAAATATTTTTGTTTGTTATTTCTCCGTTTACTGTCATTTTATTTTCTGTCAATGTTCCTGTTTTATCGGAACAGATAACATTTATACAGCCGACAGTCTCGGAGGCGATTATTTTTTTTACAAGGGCATTTTGTTTTGATAATTTGATAATATTTAAAGAAAGCGAAACGGCAACTATTGTAGGAAGTCCTTCCGGGACTACAGCAACAATTAAAACAATGCTTATTACAAAGGCATCTATTATATTTTCAAAGAAAAGCGAACCTTTAAGCGATAAAGAAACAAGCTGAGAAATAAAAACAATCACAGAGGCAATTATTCCCACTGTTGTAATTAATTTTCCCATTCTGGCAAGCCGTTCTTGCAGCGGCGTAGAAGTTTTTTCTGCTCCGCCAAGCTCACGGGCTATTTTTCCAAACTCCGCAGCTCCGCCGACGGCAGTTACCATAAGCCTGCAAAAACCGCTTGTAATAAATGTCCCCGAATAAAGCATATTGCACCGTTCGGCAAGCGGTGTTTTTTCGTCTGTGATTAAAGTGTCTGCGTCTTTTTTTACAGGCATACTTTCGCCTGTAAGGGCGGACTCGTCGGCGGTTAATTCAGTGCTTTCGATCAATCTGCCGTCCGCAGGGATTTTATCGCCTGTATTTAAAAGCAGAATGTCGCCCGCTGCAATGTCCCGTTGATTTATCATAACGGCATTTCCGTTACGCAATGCTTTTACTGCAATATCCTCGTTGATTTTATTCAGCGCAGAAAATGCCTTAGCGCTTTTTCCTTCCATTGCAACCGTTATGCCTATGCAAAGGACAATGGCGGCAAAAATCCCCGCAACCTCCAGGAAATTCGCCTGTCCTCCCGAATAAACATGAAACATATTGACAGCAAGCGCAAGCAATGCAGCCATTATCAAAAGAAGGAGCATTGGCTCTGTTGCTGAGTCCCAAATATTTTTTAACAAAGATGCGGGTTTTGATCGTGCAAGAACATTTGCCCCGTGTTTTTCAGTGTTTTCTTTTAATTGTTCACAGGTTAATCCTATGTTTGGATCAACACCAAAATATCTTGCCAATTCGGATTTGTCTGCAAGAAAATCATTCATTGTTTTATTATAGCATAAAATAATAAAATGTCTATTTTTAATTGATTGTTCAGTAATTTATTAATATACCAGCCACGCATCTTACCCGGTTTTGCCAAGCACCGCATTCTTCCATTTACGCCCGCGGTCAAATTCATTTAAAAACATCCCAAAACTGGCACAGCCGGGAGAGAGCGCAACACTGTAGCCCGGTTTTGCTTTGTCTAACGCAGTCTGAACAGCCGTGTCCAAATTATCGAATGGGCCTGAAAAAGAAATACTGTTTTCAGCTAACAGGCGTGTAAGTTTTTCGCTGCCGGTTCCTGCAAGTAAAATTACGGCGGCAATTTTAGCGCCTGCCGCAACAAGAGCTTTTACAAGCGGGGAGAAGTCCAGATTTTTGTCGGTGCCGCCCGTTACAAGAATAAGAGGGGCATTTAGGCAAAGAGCTTCGACACATAGGGCAGCAGCTTCCGGAATAGTAGCGGCGCTGTCATTGTAAAAACGCAAGCCCCTTGCTTCGTGGAACATTTCCAGACGGTGTTCTACCCCCCGGAAATCGGAAAGAGCAGTGCGGACTGTTTCTACGCCAATACCGCATTCATAAGCCGCAAGCCCTGCGGCAAGAAGATTTATTTTTTGATGCTCGCCGGTAACAAGAAGTTTTTCCGGCAGTAAATCTATATGTTCTTTTTTTATATCTTTTAGCGAATACATAACAGGACGCGCTTTAGTTTCCGCAAGAAACGAGCGTCCCCAATCATCGTTGCCTGCGACGGTTACGCAGTTAGAGTCCTGGCCTCGATAAATATAACGCTTGTCATCGATATATTCTTCCATGGACGAATAACGGTCTAAATGATCTTCCATAATTGCGGTAAGAATTGCCGCTGCGGGTTTTAATAGAGGAGAACCGTCCGCAAATGTCCGTCCTTTTAAATCCCCAAGCTGAAAACTGGAAAGCTCCAGAACAACATTATCGTTGGATGTTAAATCGTCCAAAAATGTTAACGGCGAAACAGTAATATTACCGCCAAGATATGAATTTTTTATAATCCAATGCAGAGCCGCCGCTGTTACCGATTTTCCCTTAGTTCCTGTTACCGCAAAAAGCCGCGCAGGCGACTCCGATAAAAAAAGCGAAATATCGGTTTCTATTTTTTTTGCTTTCTGCAGGAAAGGCGAATCCGGCCTAACTCCGGGGTTTTTTATTACAATATCGGCATCTGCAAAATCATCGGTTTCATGCCTGCCAATTACATAGCGGACAGGGGGGTGACCAAACTCGCTTGCAATGATATCGAGCTTTTCTATCGAGGGTTTCAGGACAGCTTCTTCACGCAGATCTGTTACAGTAATTTTGGCTCCGCGTTTTAGCATAAACCGCGCCGACTCCAAACCTCCGCCATGCAGACCAAGTCCCATTATTAGTACTTTTTTCTCTGAATAATCCATGCTATGTTAATATAGAATAATATGGAACAAAAAGAAATATGCAGCCCCCTGTCTGTATTGGACGATTCAGGAGAACCCCAGAATTTTGGCTGGTCAAGACAACCCTCTTTTTTTTACGATCCTGCAATGGTTTTTATGCCCCGGCACAGGATATCGGAATCTGACAGGTATATTGTTCAAAACCCCACCCATCTTGTTACCTTCGAAATAAGAGATGACGGCTGGCTTGGCTATATGGGGGTGTCTATAATCTCTATTCGCGATAAAAAACGGTCGACTCAAGCCTTTAGTACCCCTTTTCCTTTGGGAACTTATGAACTGCCGACAAGCAGCGTAACAGGCTCTGTTAAATGGCGCAAGAAAAAGACCCATCTTGATTTTGTCAGCATGGAAGACGGGGTTAAGATAATAAAGGCGGATATTCCGCAATATGGCAGGCATCGCAGTATGAGGTGTCAACTTGTCCTTATGGAGCCGAAAGATGCCCAGTCATTGGTAACGAATCAGCCTTGGCGTAACGAAAAAAACGCCTTTAGATATACCCGCTGCTCCCCCTGGTACTTCGTCGAGGGGGTAATCCAGTTTGGCGGCGCTGAAATTATCTTTACCCGTGGAAATGGGTGGGGTATTTTGGACTGGAATCGATGCGTCCGGCCGGCAGCGGATATACGGTATTGGGCAAGCGCTTCCGGCACGATTGGGAGCAGGCAGTTAAGCTTCTGCGTAGGTTATAGCCAGGCGGATTTTTCATTAGGGACGGAAAACGGCTTTTTTGTAGATGGGATACTCCACAAGCTCGATCAGGTAACCTTCCATATCCCCCTGTCTAATTGGCTGTCCCCCTGGCGGTTTACCAGCAACGATAATCGCCTAGAGATGGTTTTTGTCCCTCACCAGGAGAGAATCGACCGCAGAAGGCTGTTTTTTTACAATTCTACCCGCCGTCAGGTCTGCGGCTTCTTTTCGGGCAAGGTTGTACTGGATGATGGTTCTATCGTTAAATTCCATAATCTTACTGGTTTTGCCGAAAGAAGCAAGATTAGATATTAAGAAAACCCTTAAAAAACCCCCTTGAATATATCAAATTATAATGCTATTATTTGTTGCAAGGACATAATATGATTGGAAAACTGGAGTCTTGGCTATATTACTCTTTTGGAAAAGATCAGTACCGCGAGTGCATGAGCAAGGTATTTGTAAATAATCTGAATTCCCTGCGACAAGCAAATTTGTTGGTAGTTTTTTTTACAGCTTTCTTTGCGGCTTTTCATGTTTTAATCGACTTGCTGCCGGGCAAAGAAATAACTTTTTTTAATTTTATCGCATATATTATAACGGGTCTTTTAGCCTTTGGGTTTTATATTTATCTTAATTACAAAATGCAGGTAGGAGAAGTAAGCAACCGGTTTATCTATTTATTTACAACACTGTTTTTTGTAAATATAATGACATTTGGAATTTACCATTGTGTCTGGTTTTACGATGGTCATATAGCCGCCTTTTATTTATGTATTCTTATATGTGCATTGTTAATGTTTATTAATCCTCCTTTATTTAATTTAGGGCTTACATTAAGTGCAATGATAGCTTTAGTCATTTTCTCTGTTTTAAGAAAGGCTCCCGAGCTTGCTATCCTGGATGTTTTTAATACTATTGCAGCAGGCGTGTTAAGCCTCTTTTTTAGCTGGCATATTACCAAACTGCGCCTTGGCATGGAAATAAGCGCAAATGTACTGGAAGATGAACGAAACAAATATTTAGATCAAAGTATTATTGACGAACTTACAAAACTTAATAACCGCAGAGACTTTATGGCAACCTTTAAAAGATATGTTAATAATTATAGAACCTCGGACGATTTTCTTTGCATTGCAATTTCGGATATCGACTTCTTTAAAAACTATAACGACCACTATGGACATCCGCAGGGCGATGAATGTCTGCGTGTTATTGGAGCGGCATTTAATAAATTAAAAGATACAATGGGAGTATATGCTGCCAGGGTTGGCGGGGAAGAATTTGGAATGTTATGGTTCGAAAAAGACGCATCTCATGTCGATGCTGTTGTTTCATATATGTCCAGCTTAATTAGAAACGCAAAGATTCCCCACGAAAAATCAAAAGTATCGGATTATGTAACAATGAGTATAGGTGTATATGTAGAGAAATTGGGCGAATCCCATGATATCGATGCCCTGTACGAATTGGCGGATAATGCCCTGTATGCCGCAAAAGGCGCAGGTCGTAATTGCGCGATTATTAATGGAAGAGACAGCGAGCAGTATAAAATTACTCCGCCGGCATGATAACAAGAAATGAATTTAGAAGCATTTATTCTAGGATGCGGCGGTATGATGCCGCTGCCAAACAGACATTTAACATCGGTATTGCTTAGGCGGGAAGGGGAGTTGTTCCTCTTTGACTGCGGAGAAGGAACTCAAGTATCATTGCGTAGGCTTAATCTGCGATGGAAAAAGATTTCTGTTATCTTTATTAGCCATACCCATGCAGACCATGTTACCGGTATTCCCGGTCTTTTAATGCTTTCGTCGCAGGTTGACAGAGACGATCCTTTGTACATAATCGGTCCACCAAAAATTGCAGAGTATGTCGAGGCAAGCCGCCGTATTTTGGATATGTATATAAATTATGAAATTATCGTACAGGAAATAACCGCTCCGGGAATTGTTTACAAGGGCGACGGTTTTCATATACGATGTTTTCCGTTATCGCATACTAAACCCTGTTATGGTTATACGCTGGAAGAAGAAATGCGTCCGGGAGAGTTTCATCCGGCAAAGGCGCAGGAATTAAAAATACCTATGGGTAAATTGTGGGGTAAACTGCAAAAGGGCGAAACTGTCACCACGGAAGACGGCAGAGAAATAAAACCCGGCGATGTAATGGGAAAACCAAGAATGGGCAGAAAATTTTCCTTTGTTACCGATTCCCTTGCTACTCCGGATATTGCCGCTCATGTTATAGGGTCTGATTTATTTATCTGCGAAGGAATGTTCGAAAAAGCATTGGAAGAAGATGCTCATGCAAAAAAACACATGACTGCCGAAGAAGCGGCAAAGATAGCGGCATCTTCGCAGGGAGTAAAAAAACTCGCGCTTATTCACTACAGCCCTCGTTATACGGAGCATGAGTTAAAAAAAGTTCTGGAAGAAGCAAAGGCTGTATTTCCAGAGACGGTTTTAACAAAAGATAGAATGATTTTACCTATTGAATATGTAGATTAGGAGAATAGAAAATGGAAACAAAAATCGAAGTTAAAAATTTATCCAAAAACTACGGAGCCATTCAGGCTGTAAACAATGTGTCATTTTCCGTTGGGGATCAGCAGGTGCTTGGTTTCCTGGGACCAAACGGCGCGGGAAAAACAACTGTTATGAAGATTCTTACGGGGTTTCATTTTCCGTCGGAAGGAACAGCCGTGGTTGACGGTTTTTCCGTAGAAGAAACGCCGTTGGAAGTAAAAAGACGGATTGGTTATTTGCCGGAAAATGTGCCTCTCTATGGAGACCTTACCGTGAATGAATATCTTTCTTTCGCGGCGGATGCGCGGTTTATCCCAAAACAACAACGGAAAACCTCTATAGAAAACAGCCTGGAAGTATGCGGGCTTACCGGTTACCGCGGCCGCAGGATAGAAACCCTCTCCAAAGGGTACAAGCAGCGCACAGGACTTGCGCAGGCTATTTTACACGACCCGCCCATTCTTATTTTGGACGAGCCAACCACCGGCCTTGATCCTAATCAAATAATAGAAATCCGTTCTTTAATTAAGGAGCTTGGCAAAAGAAAAACCGTTATTCTTTCTACGCATATTATGCAGGAAGTAGAAGCAATTTGTAATCAGGTACTTATTATTAACGACGGGAAAATTGCCGCTCTTGGAAAACCGGAAGAAATTGCAGGTTCCATGAAAGGCGGCGATACATGGGAACTTATTCTAAAAGGATCTAATGTAGATTCTATCAGGAATAAATTGCTTTTGCTTGGAGATATTGCCAACGCCAATATAGAGGAAGCGGAAAATGGATTAGTAAACGCCAGCTTTTTTATACCGGCAGACAGATCTTCTTCCGGTGCAGGAGAAAATATCTTTGATTGGGCTTGCGAACATAATATGAAAATACTGGAAATGAACCGCAAAAAACTAAGTATAGAAGATATTTTTGTAAAACTTACAGGAACATCCAATAGCGAAGGAGTACAACAATGAAAAAATATTTAGACATATTCTTGCAGGATAATTTTATATCAAAACGGGCATTTACTTTAGCGCGAAAAGAAATATATCAATATTTACATACGCCGTCGGTTTATGGAGCAATAGTTTTCTTTTTGGTTTTTTGTTCTGTGCAGTTGTTGTATTTTCAGCAGTATTTTGTACAGAATCAGGCTACAATGCGTCCGTATTTTGCGGTTTTTCCCATTGCGTTTATTCTGATTATTCCCGTATTAACAATGAAAAGCTGGGCGGAAGAAAGAAAAACAGGCACAGTAGAACTTTTATTAACAATGCCGTACACAGAATGGGATCTTGTAATTGGAAAATTTTTATCGCTTCTTTCTGTATTGGGTGCAATGCTTCTTTTAACATTGCCCCTGCCTTTAAGTTTGTTGGCATTGGGACATTTTGAATTAGGAGTACTGTTTTGTGAATATTTTGGAGCGTTTTTACTGGGCGCTTGCGCATTATCGTTAGGATTGTTGTTATCGGCATTGTATAAAAATCAGGCGGGCAGTTTTCTTGGAACCGCGGTTGTATTAATGGTTGTAATGCTTGTTAATCAAATAACATTCAGGTTTGATCTTCCATATTGGCTTGCAAATTTTATTAATTTTTTCTCTCTTGCGCATCATTTCGAAAGTTTTACAAAAGGATTAATAGATTCCAGAGACCTTGCGTTTTTTATATTAAGCACTCTTTTATTCCTGTTTATTAATACACGGGTAATTTTATTCAGGAAATGGAAATAGGAGGATATTATGACAAAAAAACAAACAAAAATAATTACGGCTCTATCTATTATTGCTTTTATTCTTGCTCTTCTTGTCAGCGGTCGTTACTGGCTGCGTTTGGATCTTACAAAAAATAAAGCATATACAATTTCTAAGGTTTCCAGGAATCTTTATAAGGAAATTCCCGACCCTGTTACTATTACTTATTATCTTTCCGACAGATTAAGAACAATACATCCGGTTCTTGGCGAAATAGAAGATACCTTGCGTGAATATGCCGCTTATTCCAGGGGAAAGATTCGCCTTGTTGTGCGCGACCCTGTAAAAGCCGGCCTTACCTCTATAGCAGAAGAGCTTGGTATACATCCGTTCCAGATTGATAGTGTAGAGCAGGATCAAGTAAGCCGTTCCGTTGTTTATTCCGGCATAGTAATTGAATATGTAGATAAATTGGATGTTCTTCCTTTTGTAGGTTCTACCAACACCCTCGAATACGATTTAACTTCCAGGATTCGTGCCATGGTAAGCAATACAGAAAGACAAATTGGAATAATTGCAGGAGATAGTTTCCGCAACTGGGAAGAAGATTATCGTTATCTTAACATGACTTTATCTGGGGCAGGTTATAGGGTGCGTCAGGTTTCTCCCGGTCAGGAAATACCGGATAATCTTCCGGGACTTTTTGTACTTGGCGGAGTAGAAGATTTAGACGAAATGACTCTTTATAGAATAGACAGATTTATTCAAATGGGCGGCAAGGTATTTTTTGCCGTAAAAGGTATTTATATCGATACTGTATATGGATCGGCAGAAGCAAGGTATCAGCAAAGTTTGGGATTACTGGAGATGATAGCTTCTTACGGCGTAATTATTAAACCCGAACTTGTACTGGATAGAAACGCGCTTTTTCTGCAATACCAAACAAGAACCCAACAGGGAATGATGCAGCGCAGAATAATGCGGTATCCTTTATGGATTAGCGTGTCACGGGAAAACGGAAACCCTCTGCATCCTGTCAGCTCTAATTTTGGCGGACTCGATCTTTATTGGGCAAGCCCTTTGGAATTAATGCCGCCATATAATGTTGATGCGCAAACGCTTTTTACATCTACAAAAGAAGCCTGGCTGCAAAGAGAAAATTTTTACACAAGCCCGGAAATTCCTTATATGATGGAATTAGAAGCTTCGGATACAAGAGGCACAAAAATTCTTGGGGCAGCTTTAAGCGGAACCTTCCCAAGTTTTTTTAGAGACCTGGAAAAACCGCTGGCAGATTTACCGGATATTCCGCAAAATGCAAGACCATCCCGCATTATCGTAGTCGGCGATGTCGATTTTACATCGAACTTATTGTCCGAAACAGAAGCTGTCCATAATTTGGATTTTCTTACACGGGCAGCCGACTGGCTGGTAAATGATGATGATATTATAAATATAAGAAACAGACAGCCTCAGACAGGCCGCCTGGATAAAATAACGGATGCTTCCGCAAAGATAGCCGCAATGAGATTTTCTCAGATACTAAATATTATTATAATTCCGGCTTTTGTTATTGCCGCAGGATTATTTCTTACTTCAAAACGCCGCAGGGAGGGCTTAAAATATGTCGTATAAAAATAAATTATATTTTCTTTTATCTATAATTGGGGTGCTGGTACTTTTATATATTGGAAGTTTTATCTTTAGCCCCGAAGGGTCTGACAGAAGATCTTCTTCCTATGTTTGGCTGGACGAAAGACATGTATCCAAAATTAATAAAATAGATATTCATTCCGGCGGACAGGATATCGAGCTTGTTAAAAAAGATCGTGAATGGTTTATTATTGTTGATAATATCGAATATCCTGCACGGGAGCATCGTATAGAAGATTTTATGGATATTTTGACAAAGCGGAGTCCCTGGCCGGTTAGGTCTTCGAATCCGTCGGCGCACGCAAGTTTTGGATTAGAAACAGGGCAGGCAGACAGGGTAACATTTTACGACGGCAATTCCAATCTTTTGGATATTTTGATAGGTTATGACAATGTTTTTGGAAATGAAGTATCTGTCCGCAAGTTTGCACAGAACGAGGTTCGTTCAGGCGATACCAGAATTAGAACCTATGTTTCCAGCCCTGCTGTAAGCTGGTATAATTTAAAACTTTTTCCGGAAGAAGACGGAAAAATATGGAGCGCTGACAGTGTGCAGCAGCTTACAGTTGTTAATGATGGTCAAAGGCAGGTTTTTGGAAGAATCAACAGAGCTTGGACAGTTACCGGTGCTGCAAATCCCGATAAATCCGGCATAGACAGTTATATACGAACTGTTCTTAATACAGAAGGCGATAACTTTTTGGGTTTAATTTCGGAAGAAACACAATTTACGCATAGCAGTATTATTGTAGAATTTGGAAACGGTAAAATAGTAACTGTTAATTTAAGCGAACCGGACGAAGGCGGAAACCGCCTGGCTTTTGTTAGTAACAGGCAATTTGTTTATTCTATTCCGGCGTGGTCGGGCGGACGGCTGTTTAGAGATGCTGTCAGTTTTGAGTCGCAGTGATATTTAATTTTGCTGGCTGATAAAAGCCCGGTATTTATCGGGATCGCTTTTAAATGCTATAATCGAAGTAGTTTGATCGGATTTTGCCCTGTGTAATGCTTCTTTGCTTTCCATCATAAGTCTTTCTGCATTAATAAGCCTTCCTGAACGGGAAGTAAGGCCAATACCGGGATCATATTCGGGGTTGTTTTGCATAACACGCTGATAAAATTTTTCGGATTTTGCAATTCCTGAATCCAGGTCTGTTCCCGGAAGAATCGCGCAAATCCCCTGGCTGCCGTATTCAAAGAGCATATCCTTGGAAGATAAAATAGCGGCATCTTCTGCTATTGCTTTAAATGTTTTATCGCTTATTGCTGTTGCAAATTCTATCGTAATAAAAGTTAAATCTTTTTCTGTGGATGCACAGCGGTGTATTTCTGCATCTAACCGATCTTTTGTATATTCTTCCCAGCCAATATTACTGCGTGACGAATATAGCCCTTTGGGTCCTGAGTCCGCAGGCGCTCTGCTTTGCTGTATTGGTACATAATCCTGAGTTTGCTGTGGTGCATAATTTTGCATAGGCGGAGGAGGGGGAGGATAAGTTTGTGCAGGCATTTGAGCATGTTTAAAGTTTTTTTCCTGTGTTTTTCCGCCAAGAAGTATTTGAAAAAGCATGGTAAAGAAAGAAACTGCAAAACCAATAAGGATTAAAAGAAGGGTTTCTCTTAAAATTCTGGAAATATCGTCGTAATTAAAAGCATTTGCGACTGCTTTTATATTTGCGTTTCTTAAATTATTAATTGGCAAAGGATCATAATATGTAACATTGGAAAAACTTAATCTGTTAATAAATCTTGGAGAATTATTTACCCATAAAATTGCGCGGCCTTTTTGTTTTTCGAAAGCATATTCTTCGTTGGGTCCGGAAATTATTAATGCTTCCAGGGCTTTGCTGGAAAGCAGGGTATTGTTCATTGTTTGAATAAATCTGTCATCCATAAAACCCTGCGATCCGGTAGAAACAGCTAGGTCTCTAATTTTGATAAATTCATTGCCGGCTATAACACGGTACTGCTCCATGCTTAAATACAGGCGGACTGCCGCCTGAACAAGGGCAAAAAGGTAAATTACAATACATAATGCGGCAATAAGGGAGCTAAATCCGCCACCGCTTTTTTGTTGTTTATTTTTCATAATATCTCTGATATAATTATCGGCGTAATTGATATGCAAATAAGAGAATATTCATTGCCCCAGGGCTGGTTTCCCCGCAATCCTGACGATATTTCCGGGGAAATTTCCGGTTATTTAAAGGGTTTTGCCTGCCCTGCAGCCGATAGTTTGGCTTGTTTGGCTCCTCATGCGGGCTGGTACTATTGCGGGCGGTTAATGGCTTTAAGCTGCGCTTCCCTTAAAAAGGATGTCCGGACAATCGCGGTAATTGGAGGTCATTTGCCGGCAAATTACCCCGCTCTTTTTGCAATGGAAGATGCGGCAAGGACTCCTTTTGGTATATTACCCATAGATAAAGAACTGCGTTATCAATTAATGAATAAAATTGATTCTCTTTCCTGCGGCTGTGCGGAAGACCGCTACAAGGACAATACGATAGAAGTGCTTCTGCCTATGGTACATTATTTTTTTCCGGAAGCCGATTTATTATGGTTAAGGCTGCCGGCTTCTTTAGATGCATACGAAGCGGGAAAACTGCTTTCCAAAACCGCAAAAAAACTTGGCAAGCTTATCGCTGTTATCGGCTCTACAGATTTAACCCACTACGGCAGTAACTACGGCTTCTCCCCGCACGGCTCCGGGGAAAAAGCCCTTCACTGGGTTCGCGACAATAACGATGCCTGTTTTATAAAAGCCGTAGAAAGCGGCAGCCCGGAAGAAGTCCTGCTTTGCGCGGAAAAAGATTCATCTTCATGTTCGGCAGGCGCTGTCCTTGGTGCTATGGGTTTTGCCGCCGCGGAAGGTTTAAACAGCGCAAAGTTATTGGAATATACAACCAGCGCAGATGTCGATAAAGGCAGACCGCCGGATTCCTTTGTAGGTTATGCTTCGATGAGTTTTGGGGGCTAAGCAAAATACTCCGGCCCCAAAAACAACCCGCCATTACCGGAAAAATCCAGCGTTCTTCCAATCTCCAATAATTCCCTGGCATACCCGCGGTCTTTATAAATTACCCTGACATTCTCCGCGTTAATTTGCTCAATACCGCCTGTTTTTATTTCTGATTGGGAAATACCATTTTGGTAAATGGAGTAGTACCATGCGTTTTTTCGCGCTTCAATTGCGCAAAGAATTAATTCATTGTTATTACTAAAAGGATAAGCCATGCAATCCAAAGTGGGAACAACCGTAAATGGAATAGAAAGCGAAAGGGCAAGCCCCTTTGCAATCGAATAACCGATACGAAGCCCCGTAAAAGAACCGGGGCCGCTTAGACAAACAACACCATTAAGAGCATCCGGTTTTAAGGAAGCGTCTGTCATAACATTATCAATAATTAACATTGCGGATTCACTGGAACGAGAACCCGTTTCCGATTCCTTGTAAAAAATATTTTTACCGCACGATACCGCAATAGACAAAATTGAACCGGCGGAATCTATAGCAAGGAGGTTCATTTTTTTACCCCGTTAAAATTTTCAATTCCTTTAACAGTAATATTCCTTTTTTCCTGCCCTGTAATTTCTATAAATATGGATATTGTATTATTGGGAAGAAGGTTTTTAATTTTATCGCTCCATTCGATAATACAAAACCCGCCGGAGTATAGTATTTCTTCTCCGCCAATATCCGTAAAATCCCTTTCGGTATTCAAACGGTAGGCATCAACATGATAAAATAATATTTCATTGTTAACCGGATACTCGCTTATTATTGTATAGGTAGGACTTGTAACAGTTTCTTTAATGCCAATCCCCAATGCTATTCCCTTGGTAAGGCAGGTTTTGCCGCTGCCAAGTTCTCCGTTAAGGGCTATAATTTGTCCGGGTTTAAGATTTTTTGCAATTTTTTTTCCAAATTCTAATGTTTCTTCGGAAGAGTTAGACTCAATCTGGAAGCCCTGCATTATTTTCCAGTTCTAATATATATGATTTTAATTCTTTGTTAACAGGCACTAAGGGGTAGTCTATAGTATCTATAAAAGATACGGCAATTTCTTTATGGCCAGTAGGTTTATATTCTATAGAAAAATCTATGCGGTAATCGACAGGGCTATTATTCATTTCTATTACAGCAACGCCTGTATAAAGTTTACGGTAATAAATTGGGACATCTTTTCGAATCATGTCTTTAATAGAAATAACTTTCATTCTTACCTTCTTTGCAAATATTACTAATTTGCGAAATCATAAACAAAGGAGTTAATAATGTTCATAGACTTTTGAGTAACCCTTAAAAATTTAACATGAATTATGGTGCTAAGACCTGTTTTATTTGATCTTAAAACCTGCCCTAAAGCTGCCACAGTATTTTCATCTTCATGTGTAAATTCAAACTTAAATTTTGCTCCAACTTGTACAGGTACCGTGGTTTTAACGGAACAGCCGCCGACAGAAATATCTACAATAGTCCCCGCCATTCGCCGTTTGTTAACCACAAGCCTTTGTTTTTTTCCGCTTCCTTCAACATACACTAAAAACATAAAACAAGCAATACCTGCATGCCTGCGCCGGAACCTGCGCTGGGAAAGGAATCTTAAATTGTCGGAATGGGCAAGCAGCATTACAGGGTGCCCGTGCATGGTAGAATAGCCTGATACACGGCTTTCGAAGGAAAAACCCTTGTTGCTTTTTGTAAAAAACATAATATTAAGCCGGGTTCCCTTGGCTATTTTTATTTGTGTTCCAAGGACATTTTTTGGGGTTTCTATGACAATATGTTCGCCTTTGTTATAAACAATTGTAACATCCAGTTTTTCCCTGCCGGTGCTAAGAGTAAGGATTGTATCTTCTTTTAATTGCTTGGTAGACGATATTTTGCCGATAGAGCTGTTTTCCAGTATATTTCTGGTGGAAAAAAGTATAGCAAGTTTCCGTTGTTTTTCCTGTTCATTTGCAGAGCCTTGTTCTATAACACGGTAAGCTCTCCTAAAATGCCTGTCCAGAAGCTCGGGGGTTATAAGCGATTTATACGGGTCTAGAACCTCGTCGGTTTTAAAAACAAATCCAAGCATTTTAGCCTGATCATGGTTAAGCCCAATATTTTTTGTTAAACGGTGCAGGGCAAAAGCGGACATTGCTTTACCGCCGCCTGCGGCTCCTTTTCTTAAATTGCTGATAATAACAACAGCTATAACAATAATTATAAATATTATAAAAATAACTATACCAGCACCGCCGCTAGTGTTATTGCCTGGACGAGACCATGCGAAATCTTGTACCGTTTGTAATGGATATAATGCCTGTAGAAAATTCATTTGTCTCCTTTTATGGCAGTATAAAGTTCCTGTAGTTTTCCGCAGGCTTCGTATTCCGCCAAGTCTCCTACAAGAACGGTATCATGCCTTTCATATGCATTTAGCAGTTCTTTAATTATATCTCCCAATTCGTTAATAATTTGATTAACCGTATCTTTCGCTTCAGTTAAATAACCCTGAATATCAAGCTGGCTGCTAAGACGAAGCATTTTCTCCGTAATGCCGGAAAATAACTGAATAGTCTGAGCGGCGCGGGCATCTTTTCCTGTTTGAACATCCAGAGAAAGATCGGCAAGACGAGTGCAGGTTTCGTCAAAAAGCGGTTTTAAATTTTCCAGTTCCGCTTTAGGGTCTTTAATTTCTCTTAATCTTTCTTCTGTTATGGAAAACGCGCTGTTTAAGTTAAGCCCGCTTCCGGAAAAAGAGCCGGTCAGCACGCTGTAAAGATCCGGCATGGACTCTGCCGTAAAATTAGCCTGAGGGCTTTGTTTCCAGTTTTCCAAAAAACTGTTTTTATCTTCGTGTTTTAATGTCTGAAACTCGTTTATATTGTCAAGAATTTTTACAAGGCTTTCTGCTGCAAGATCGGCATTAGAGCTTGTAATTATTTCCAGCGTATTTACAGAATCAATATCCCTGGACAAAAAATCTTCCAAAGAAGAAGAACCTGCTGTTTTGCCGTCGATAGATAAACCTGACATACGGTGTCCGGAACCGGTTATCCACTGTTCCAGAGACACAATTATTTCGCTGATAGTTTTTTCGTTTTCCAGAGTATAATCAATTGCTTTTCCGTTAACCTTAATTTCCATGTTTTACCTGTTGCCGCGGTTTTGCTGACTAAAATTATCCAAAGATTGGGATGTTCTTTCCATTTGCGCGTAAGCCGCTTCCATTCTGGCGTATTGAATCCGAAGCTCCTGTTCTTTTGCGGCAAGCTGTCGATCCAGCGAAGTAATTCTTCTTTGATCCTGGCTAATGCGGGAATCGATAGTATTGGTTTTTAATGTAATAATACCGCCTGTTTCTACAAATGGTCTTGCAAGGGCATCGACATTAAATGCAACGCCTGTGTCTGCAAGCAAGTCTCCTGTAGTGTCGTTTGCAAAAAGCTGCCTGATTGCCGGAATCTTTGTTTCCAGCGCAAAATCCAAAGCCCTTTCGTCAATTTCCAGATAACCTCTAAGCCGGGAAACATCATAACCGGCTGCCCTTGTTGCGTTGGAGCTTATTCCTATTTGCGCAAGCAGGGAAAGATCGCGTTCTAAGCTGGTGGGGTAGGGTGCTGTTACCGCCCTCATAAGATTATTTCTAAAACTGTTTAATGTAGAATCTCCGGCAAAAGCGCCAAGCCTTTCTTTTGTTTCGCTGGCTTCGTCTCTGGATAAATATGTAAGTTCGTTTACAATTTGTTCGTCTCGTCTTGTAAGAACATTAATTTCCGCCATAACCCTGTTGTAATTTCCGACAAAAGAGATAATTGCTTCTTTAACGGCTTCTGTATTTGCAGTTACATTAAGTTCTACAGGTCTTTCGGATACACCCTTAACATTTAAAGTTACTCCCGGAATAAGATCGTCAATATTATTGGAAGAACGAATTATTTCGATACCTTCCATAGAGATAATTGCGTCCCGTGCATTTGCAACGGCGTTTAATGGCGTTAAACCGCCCGCGGTTGCAGGATCAAACACTTCTATTTTGCCTATAGAAACTTCTCTATGTGTGTTTGCATTTTCTATATTGATACCGGTAATTGTTCTTCCCTGAGCAATACCCGCAAGCGAATATTGCCTTGTTGTAAAATCATTGCTGTCTGTAATGGGCGCAAGTTTTGCGGAAGATCCGTCAGAAAAAGTAACGCTTAATACTTCCATTGTATCGTTTCTGACAGGCGGGGGAGGAGCGGCAAATTCCGGAAATGGAGCCAAAGAAGGATCGTTTTCTATGGTAATTCCGCCATAGGTAACGGAGCCTGCGGGGACTGAAGGACCCGGCGGAGCGGAAGGGGTATTAAAAATATCGCTTGTTTCAACTCTTGTTTGGGTATCCAATTTTAACATTAAAGTTGAATCCGAGCTTACGGGAATATTCATTGGAATAGAAGCGGAGGCGCGCGGGGCAACCTTTACAACACCATTATTAATGGTGATATGCTGCGCGTTTGTTCCGCTTTTCTGGACGGAATTGTCGGTAATAGAAACTACAGTTTGGGCATTGCTGGATACTTCCATCATGCCGATTTTTTTTAAAAATTCTACAGAATCGCCGCCAAATGTAAGCCTGTTTTCGGAGCCTGTTACTTTGGATTCTAATAAAAGCGATCTTGTGCCGCTTTGTACGGCCATAAGGCTTGCGCCTATTTTATCTCGTCCCCGGCGGTTAATTGTCTCCGCAAAATCGCGCAGAGTTCCGCCGCGGAAGTTTATGGAAATTTCGTCATTGCCAACGGTAAATATATATGTGCCGGCATCAACCCTCATTCTTTCGTCCAGTGGCTGAGAAAGAAAACGGTCTGCCGATGCAACTTGTTTTACAGTGAAAGAGTAGGACTGCTCCAGAGCTTCTCTGGTAGCTGCGGCAGTAATTACGGAATCATTGCCGGATGCCGCAATTCTGTCGTTAAAGGGGTTTTGATAAGAAAAAAGAAAGCGCGAACTTTCGCGTAAAGATGAAATTCGTGTGCCGAGTTCCTGCCAATAACCCTTTTGAACCTGAAGAGAATCAATATTTCTTTCAACTCTGTCTCTGGGAATGCGCTCAACATTCATCAAACCTTCGATAATTTGATCTGTGTTGAATCGGCTTCTTATTCCAGGTACATAAACATCGGACATAGATTTAACTCCCCCAAATTCCGGTTATAACCCGCCCTCGCTATAGCGCACGGTAAATCTAGGCCATCTCATCGAAAATAAGACCGATAGCCTCTCTAAGGTTCTGATGCAGCCTTTGTAATTCTTCGGGCGGAAGTTCCCTAATCACCTTATCGGTGTCTTTATCGATCACCTTGACGATGACCTGATTTGACTGGTGATCAATTACAAATTGCAGCTTTTTGTTAAAAGCGTTTCCAATCTTCTGCAAATCCTTAGTTGCAGATTCAATGACCAGAGGCTTTACCTTGTTTTCCGGTTTGGCGGCCGTATCCTGCCTTATTGCTCCCTGACGGTTAGCGTCAACGGGCATAGGCATTTGCGAGAAAGAGAATCCCACACTTGCTACGGACATACTTACCTCCATGTAATTCTTACCGCCAATCCCTGGCGGTAATGTTCCTGACTGCCAAATTACTTTAGCAGCCAGGAAAATAACAAGCAGTGAAGGCGCGAACTTCACTGCCAGCATGACCGCGAACGGTCAATTCCGTAAAAAAGACGACGTCCAGAAGCCTCTTTTACTTTGTTTTTAACTAATCAGAACCGAAATTAATCGTGTTATGAAAGCAGCTGCAACACAGATTGTGTGCGCAGGTTGGCTTGTGCCAACATTGCCGTTCCGCTCTGGGTAAGGATCGAGTCTCTGGTATAATCTACCATTCTCGATGCCATATTTGCATCCCTAATGCGTGATTCGGCTGCCTGGATGTTTTCTGCTGCAATAGCGACACCCTGTGCTGCCAATTCAAAACGGTTTTGATAAGCACCTAAGTCGGCTCGTTGCTTTGAAACAACTTTCAATGCAGCGTCGACCATGCCAATGGCTCTATTCGCGCTTTCAGGATCTGCGATGGTAATTCCACCTTCGCCGCCCTGGGCTTCGACAAGACCAAGAGCAGAAGCTGTCATATCGCCTACATAGATTCTCTTGTTCTGATCCATGTTGGCACCTACATGCAACTGCATTACTCTTCCTACGGGTGAATCTACTGCAAATGCTCCGGTGAGCATATTCATGCCGTTAAACTGGGCATGGCTTGCAATACGGTTAACTTCGTCAACAAGCTGGGAAACTTCGACCTGGATCTGCATACGATCTTCGTCCGAATAAATTCCGTTGGCTGACTGAACCGATAATTCCCTAAGGCGGTGCAGAATGTCCTGGGTTCCCTGAAGATAACCTTCAGTAGCCTGAATAAAGGACACACCGTTTTGGATATTGCGTTCTGCCTGCTGCAAACCGCGAATCTGGCTTCTCATTTTTTCGGAAACCGCGAGTCCGGATGCATCGTCGCCGGCACGATTGATCTGTAAACCGGAGCTTAATTTCTCCATGTTTTTTGTCATCGTTACCTGTGTTACGCCAAGCTGTCTGTCGGCGAAATAGGCACTCATGTTGTGATTAATAATCATATTATACCCTCCATGTTTTATGTATCTATATTGATACATATTTGCTTCGACATCCTTGCCGAAGCTGTTCCACAGTACGGAAAATAAGCGGTTTCGCGCCGCCGCCTTTAACCGAATACAGAACATCCAGTACCTGTAAAAGTGCTGGATAATCTGTTCTGCGCCAACATAGAGAGTGGTTGTCAAAGAACCCTTTTTAAGCCCTAAACATAGTCTAGCGCTTAAATTGCTCTAACCACCAAAACAAAGGCTTTTTTGCCCTTGGTTAAGTGGTCAGTCAGAGGAGGGAATTGTTCCGGTTTTGGGGACCGGAACAACCCCTTCATAATAATTATATTACATTACTGTAATAAAGACAAGACCGAAGTTGACCTCTGATTTGCCTGCGCGAGCATGGCTACACCGGCCTGACTCAGGATCTGGTTTTTAACATATTCAACCGTCTGGTTGGCCATGTTGGCATCCCTTATCCTGGACTCTGAAGCCTGCATGTTTTCAGCGCCAATATCCAGACCGCGTACTGCGTGTTCCAAACGGTTCTGGTAAGCGCCTAAATCGGCTCTTTGTTTGTTGATAAGTTTGAGTGCTGCATCGACAATACCGATTGTTCTGTTGGCATCATCCGGGGTTTCCAGTGTAACAAAGCTGTCGTCCATTTGGCGGATGCCAAGGCCTTTGGCAGACATTGTGCCAATAAAGACCTGAATCCTCTGGTCCATGTTAGCGCCGATATGGAGCCACATAGAGGCAGTAACGACATTTTCACCAATTAAGCGGGCGAAACGGCCTGTAAGCAGGTTCATGCCGTTAAACTGGGCATGGCTTGCAATACGGTCGACTTCGTCAACAAGCTGGGAAACTTCGACCTGGAGGTACAATCTGTCTTCGTCCGAGTAGATACCGTTTGCTGCCTGGACAGAAAGTTCACGGAGGCGCTGGATAATGTCCTGGGTTTCCTGCAAATAGCCTTCTGCTACCTGGATAAAGGAGATACCGTTTGCTGCGTTGGCAGAAGCTTGGTTTAAGCCTCGAATTTGGCTGCGAAGCTTTTCAGATACAGCCAGTCCCGACGCGTCATCGCCGGCACGGTTGATACGAAGACCGGAAGAAAGTTTTTCCATGTCTTTGGTGAGGTAAACTTGTGTTACCTTGAGGGACCTGTCCGCAAACATTGCGCTCAGGTTGTGATTGATGATCATAAGATCCTCCTTGATTTGTGGCGAGAGCATCCTTGCTCCCGTTTGGCTGAATGTCTTAAACGAAAATCCGCGGTTTTCCCGTTTTTGGGACATTTCACCAGTTAAATTATCGGCAAATCAGGAAAATAACTTTAGGGAAATTTACATAGTTTTTATCATTTTTAAAGGCTTTTAGCTTCAAAAAGCATGGATTTCCACTGCCATAAAATAGGACCTTTTGTAATTCTAAGGCTCATGACATTCTCTATGGCGGAAAAGGCTTCTTTTTTTAGATTTTTTGTCATAAATGAACCCCAGCGTGATTCTGTATTAAACCATGCCGCCAGATCTTTTGCTGTAATCAGCCGTTCTTCTTTTTGCTCGATTGTCTCTATCTTTATACTAAAACCTTCTTTTTCAAAGGCGGAGACAAGCTCGTTTTCTGTCCAAAAGCCGCCGGTTACCGCTGCGCTGTTAAAAAAATCTTCTTCCGCCTTTTCCAATTCTACGGCAAGAGTTTCCTCGTTACATTCCATTCGTAAAATACGGGAAATTCTTTCTCCAAGGGCAGGCGGCGATGTCAGTAAAATAAAGTTTCCATTTTTAGATAAAAGGTTTTTGGCATTTTCTACAAACCCGGAAAGCTCCGAAGCCTGAACTGCGGAAAACTTCGGCGCGCGGATCAATATATGATCAAATTCCGGGCAATCAAACCATTCATTGCATTGAGAGGGGGCGGGAAGAAAGGTGTTGGAAGCAGGGACGGCGATTAATGGTTTTTCTGTATCATCTAAAATGGACGCATAACCTAAAAGCGCGTCTTTTGCTTCTTTGGAGCTTACAAGCGCGGCGGTTAATCCTTCCGGGCAGCGGCGCAAGGATTCCCAAAGCAAAAGACCGTCGTTGGCAAATGGGATAAGGACTCGTCCCTGCCGCGCAGGGTTTGCGGTATTAAATATCAAATTACGGTCGTTTAACAATAATTTGCTTCTTCCCGATTCCAGCCGTTTAAACCAGCCTTCCCGCCCTTTTGCCGCCTGCGACCATGATAGAAGCTCGCCTTCAGTATCCGCGGAACCCAAAACAACCGCCGCTTGCAGTTCCCGTTTTTGAAGTATATCTTCGCGGATTTTTGCTTCGTAGCCTACGATAGAGGGGTTGTAAAAAGTTTTTCCCCGTAAAGACAGGGGCAGATATTGCTGGGCAGCCCAGTGGTCGCGGTACGCATGGGGGTAGATATATCCTTCGCCATGTCCGAATCCTTCGGCATCGCGGCTTCCGTCGCGCAGATGATTGGGAACCTCGGCATCTTCTTTTTCTACTTCTTTTAACGCGTCAAAATATGCCATTGTGGAATTGCTCTTGGGCGCGGTTGCAAGGTACAGACAGGCATGAGCCAGAGGGAAGTTGCCTTCGGGAAAACCAATCCGTTCAAATGCCTGAGCGCAGGAAATAACTACGGAAATGGCGTGAGGGTCTGCAAGTCCTACATCTTCGCTTGCAAGGATTATCATTCTTCGGAATAAAAACTTTGGGTCTTCGCCTGCGCGAACCATTTTGGCAAGCCAGTAAAGAGCGGCATCCGGATCGCTTCCTCTTACGCTTTTTATAAATGCGCTTATTGTATCAAAATGATAATCGCCGTCACGGTCGTAAAGAAGGGCGCGTCTTTGGATACTTTCTTCGGCGGCTTCCATAGAGATATAAATTTCCGCATTTTCCGGCGGCGGCCATGATAAGGGGCTTGTTTCTATTGCAAGTTCTAAAGCGTTTAATAAAGAGCGGGCATCTCCGCCGGCAATTTCTACAAGATGTTCCAGAGCTTTTTCTTCGAATTTTATCTTCCATTTTCCGTAGCCGCGTTCTTTATCGGAAAGGGTACGGAGCGCTGTTTCCATTAAATCTTCGCCGCCAAGGGGTTTTAACTGAAAAATTCGGCTGCGGCTGACAAGCGCGCGGTTAACTTCGAAAAACGGATTTTCCGTTGTAGCTCCAACAAGGATTACTGTGCCGTTTTCCACCCAGGGGAGAAGGGCATCCTGCTGTGCTTTGTTCCAGCGGTGTACCTCGTCTACAAATAGAATGGTTCTTTGGCTGTACAGACGGGAGCGGTCGTCAGAGCGGTCTATAACTTCGCGGATATCTTTTACCCCGCTTAAAACGGCATTAAGGCTTTCAAAGGCGGCTTTTGTTGTATTGGCAATGACTGCCGCAAGAGAGGTTTTCCCGGTTCCGGGCGGTCCGTAAAGTATAATAGAGGAAAGGCGATCTGCCTGAATTGCGCGGCGGAGCAGGCGACCGGGTCCTACAATGTGATCTTGTCCGACTATATCTTCCAGAGTGCGGGGACGCATTCTGTCTGCAAGAGGGCTTTTTTCCGTATTTTTATTTGTTGCAGAAAAAAGTTCGTCCACAGAATATTAACTTTCTGTATTCCAGTAAGGATAATCTTTATTGCTGTCATTTTGATCTCTTAACGACCAAACACCATTTTGATGTGTAGAAGTAAAAATAGTTTTATAAGAATCATTTGACTGATAAATAAATCTTATTGCATAGGTTCCAATAGTTGTCTTAAATGTATCGTTGGAGCCAGTGGTTCTTATTAAAGTGCTTGGAGCATCTGTTCCTGTTATTCCCGGTTCGCGGAAAGATCCGCCGGATTTAATATTGTCTCCGTCCAGTTCAATTTCCAAATAACCGTAAGTATAACCGGTATAAACATCGTATTGTAAAGCATCCTGCCTTCCGGCAAGAAGAAGCGGCGCGCCATTCCATTTTTTTTCGGACGCATTATAAGCATTTACGACTTGAAGTACGCCGTTGGAAATCTTCCCTGTAGAAATACTTAACGATGCTAAAGTTTCGGCATTGTATAAATTCCCGCTGCGATCTATTGCGATTAAATTGTTTCCAATAGAAATAATACCCATAAACGCGATAGAGTAATTATCATCTATAAGATTTGCGGAAGCAGTTGTTCCTTGGTAAATACCGCCCACTCTGTCTACTCTGGGGGTTTTACTTGTGTCGTTAGAATTATAAACCTGATCTTTTACGCTGAAAAAATAATCGGTTCCATTATAAACTACGCCGTTAAGAAGGCCGTTTTTTGTATATTCGGTATATGTTATATTAACTTCGTTAAGGGCGCTGCCGGTATTGTGTAAAATTGCATAACTTGAGTTGTCCTTCATTGCGCCGATAAAAATTTCGTTATTGGCAGAATACATCGATATAAACCGGTGTCCCGAATATGTTATAGGAGTTGTGTTAAATCTAAGACTGGTTGCATTAGAGGGATTTTCCGGAGGCGCATCATTAATTTTATATAAACTGGAAGATGTAAATAATCCTGCAGGTGTAATAATAAAAAGCTGGGTATCTGTCGCGGCAAGAAAGTTAATTCTGCCCAGCGACGGATCTGTTCTTGTCCAAAACCAACTGTTATTATTCTCGTAATAAATATGGACGGAATTCCCGGAAGCGACATATAAAACATCATTAATAGCCGCAAAATTTGTAGGGGAGCCTTTTATTCTTGGCTCGGGGCTTTTTATCTGCATGGATACTTCGTAAAAAACAGGATCGTTACACCCTGTAAAAAACAAAATTAAAAACGAGAAGATAATTGTTCCAATTATATTTTTTTTCATATTAACCGCCTAAAAATGATACCTTGCCGAAAGCAATAAATCCAGCATATGTCCGTCTACATTTCTTTCACTGTCATTAGTCCATTGAGGAATCCAATACCAGTTTGTCGTAAGCCCAAAAGACCAGCCGGTTGTAGCCCTGAAATAAACCCCAAGCCCGCCTCTGGCGTAAATACCGTAATACCCTGCATTTAAAAAACGCTGCCACGACATTCCGAATCCGGCAGATATTGGAATTTCTATTTTTCCAAATAAAAATTGATACCCAATTCTGGCACCAAGAGGGACTATAAAAAGGGTGTCGTTTCTTATTGACGGCATAAATTGAATGGCAATTTCCCCGCCAAAAAATAAATTGGAAGTTAAATAATAATTATAGGCAAAAGAACCCGAGCCTCCTACGGGAGGCGTAAAATTCATTTCCAGTTTTTTACCGTTATTTAAAAAAATTAAAGGGAATACTGTCCCGGCCGAAATTATTATTGTTTGATCTCCGCGGACATAAAGTTCTGTCCTAAAATCTTCCCAATCATCAACATCAGGATTAGAATCTTGTGCGGAAAGTTGGATGGGTAAACTTATCAAAATTATCAGAAAAATGACCCCAGCCTTATGTTTCATGAAATCTCCTTTGCCTTTATTAAAGGTAACAAATTTTACTTATTTATACAACAACAAATGGAAGGGCAGAGGGGTTACTGCTTCTGGAGTGCCAAATAATCCAATAAAATCGGGTATTTGCTGAGTAATTCTCCGTATTTTTCCAGTTCTGCGAATAAAAGCTGGGCTTCTATATGGCTTTCTGCCTTTTGCCCAAAAGATGCTGTAATTACTTCCCTTTGTTTTGTTAAAAAATCATCGTAAATCATGCGAATTTGCCTGTAAAGCAAGAAATCGGGAATTTTTGCCGTAGTTATTACAAAGGAAAAGTCTTTAATTTCAGGGAATCTGCCCTTTATTTGCTGTTCAAGTTCTGCATCCTGTCTGCCGGAAAGGATATTTTCCAGTCTTTCGGAGTCCATTTCGCCGGAAGAAAGTGTATTAAGAATTATCAATTTGATGCTATTGGCTGTATCTTGCAAGTAATTGGTTAAATCTTCCTGATTTTCCAGGTTATTTGCTGTCGCAAGATTTACAAGATAATCGGGGTTAATTGCGAGAAAAATATCTCCTTTTAATTTATAGGAAAAATCGGCATTTCCAAGTCCTACAAATTGCGCATATATATCTCCGGAAGGCAGGGTGCTGTCGTAATCGACGGGAAATTGCTTTTGATCCAGACGGAAAACGGAAATTTTAACATTGGTGGGTATTAGTCTGTACCATACCCAGCGGAATTGCGCGGATTGAACAAGCTGAGGATCGATTCCGTGGGTTTTAGAAGTGATAACTCCGTAAGCTCCCGGCGGAACGGCAAAAGTGACCCAGCCAAAGAAAAATATTGTCCCTGCAAGGGCAATGAGTATAAAGAGGGTAATTAAAAACTTTTTCATGTACCTAGTATATACTATTTATACGGCTTATACTAGTGCAATGAGGTGGTATAATAGGGTAAGGCTGTCATGGAAATTAACGGCATGGATGCTGTATTTGTGTCTAGGCGTTTCCTTGTCAACTTTGGTTATTTATCTTATCGATTTTAATTTTAATGATACTACTTTGTTTATTTTGCTTATTATTATAAGGTACTCGTCGTTTATGATGTGTATTTGTACTTTGTATAAGTTGATTATAAATATTTACCATTTTTGCAAACGCCCGAATTTTCGCAGGGCGATGAAATCATTGATGTATGTTTTGATGATTTTTTACGGGGTTTTAATGGTTTTTCTGGAATCATTTATTACCACAATCTCCACCGGTACAGGTTGATTCCCCAACGATTTCTTCCTATACTTTACTCAATGACTGCTATCTACCTTTTCTACGACAACAAAAACACCTCGATTCCTTCTTCCGGAAAAGACTTCCGTCTTTACAATCTTTTTTGCAAAACTGGCGGCGGTTCCTGGAATGATGAGGGCAAGGAGTTTGTTTTTAACCGTAAGCTGGATGCGGATAAATTAAGTCTTTTTATTCCGGATTTACCGATTGTAAAGGTGGGTTATAATGCTCCGGGTTTTTTGGGTATTAAGGGTTTTTTTGGCAGGCCGTGGCTGGATGACGCGGTATCGAATTACTTTTCCGATGAATGGCTGGAAAAACTGGAGGCGGAATTACACGCAAGAAAATACAGTCCAAATACGATTAAGCGGTATATTTATTATAACAGGTCTATTTGCCAATGGCTTAAAAAACCGCCTAATTTGATTTCTAACGATGATGTAAAAAACTATCTTGCTTACAGGGAAAGGCGCGATAATCAATCTGCTGCTTCTTTGAATTTAGCTTTAAGCGCGATAAAGTTTTTCTTTTGCAATGTTTTAGGATCAGATGTTATTCGGGAGCAAAAAAGACCAAAGCAGGACAAGCGGCTTCCTGTTGTATTGTCGAAGGAAGAAATTAAGAGGATTCTGGGTCGGGTAAAAAACACTAAACACCGTCTTTTGCTGATGCTTGTTTATTCTTCCGGTCTTAGGGTTGGCGAGGTTGTCAGTTTAAAGAAGCAGGATATTGATCTAGACCGAAAATCGATTATTATTATTTCCGGCAAGGGTAGAAAAGACAGGTATACTATTACTTCTGACAAGGTTATAGAAACTCTAAAAGATTATTACGAAAGATATGAAATAAAAGACTGGCTTTTCCCTGGTCAGCCGGAAAGCCGCCATTTACACATTCGCTCTGCCCAGCATATTTTTGAAAAAGCCGTTAAGAGGGCAGGGATAGAGAAGGACGCCTCGATTCATTGTTTACGGCATTCTTTTGCCACACATCTTTTGGAGAGCGGCATAGAAATCCGTTATATCCAAAACCTTTTGGGTCATACTTCTGTTCGCACCACCGAACGCTACACCCATGTAGCCCGCCGCAAGGTCCTTGCCATTACCAGCCCCCTAGACACCATTATTTGATTTACGGCACATAGACACGATGCCCCTTTCACGCCTTTTTCCGTCACAATAACCCTCCCCCTGTCACTTTACACGAAACTTTTCGGCAGACATAGGGAGATATACGACATTTGCGCAGAACTGTAAATAAAATAAACAAAAGATAAGAAGAAGCAAAATTCTTTTTGCCCACATGGTAGAACGCAAGCGACATCCATGTCGCATGGAATAATCACAGAAAAAGCAAAAAGAATAAAAAAATAAATGGTATTAAATTATTAAAATATGGGAATATAAAATAAAAAAAATAAGGAATGCGCTGTCGCGCAACAACAATAGGCAAGTATACCCAAAAAATGGTTAGAAATACCCAAAAACAGAGCATGATTAACCCCAAAAAACCGCCAAAAAAACACTTGACAGCAAAAACCCAAAAATGGTAAAATAATACAGTGACAGAAAGGAACACCCAAAAAGGGCAAAAAACCAAAGAATTTGACAAAACCCCATTAACCATGATAAACTGGAAAAGCGGTTCTCCGTTCTCCGTTCTCCGTTCTCCGTTCTCCGTTCTCCGTTCTCCGTTCTCCGTTCTCCGTTCTCCGTTCTCCGTATAGCACTACATACTAGAAGAAATTTTTCAAATTTAAGTATATTTCCAAACAAAAAATTTTATTTTTCTAAACTTTCGCAGGTATTAATACGTTGTAATACGGAATTAATATACACATTCGTTGAATGTGG
>JAITUR010000113.1 GCA_031286205.1 Treponema sp. | reverse complement strand
CAGCTACCAATAAAGATTTAAAAGCAGAAATAGAAAAAGGAAATTTCCGCGAAGATTTATATTTCCGCCTGAATGTTGTTAATATCCATGTACCGCCATTACGGGAAAGAAAAGACGATATTCCGCTTTTGGCGGCTGCATTTATAAAAGAATTTTCCGTAGAAAATGGAAAAAAAATCGAGGGTATAAACGAAAAAGCCAGAGCCCGTCTTTTTTCTTACGAGTGGCCGGGCAATATTCGTGAATTACGAAACTGCATAGAGAGCGCTGTTGTTATGTGCCAGACAAATTTAATAACTGTAGACGATTTGCCCCCTCCATTAAGAAACGCTTCCGAAGAAGGCAGCATAGTTATTCCGCTTGGAACAAACATGGAAGAATGCGAAAAATTAATAATTAGAGATACCTTGTCTTACTGCAAAGGGAACAGGACAAAAACCGCAGAGGTGCTTGGCATTGGCAGAAAAACTCTGCTTCGTAAAATAGAGGAGTACGATTATAATGAAAACGACTAAGCCTGGTATTGGAAAGATAATTCTTTTTTCCCTCTTCTTTTTTGTTTCCCTGCCTGTGTTTACGCAAGTATCGCAGTATTTTTATACTTCGGAACTGCTGGAGGCTGTAATTACAGAAGCGCCGGAGTTAAATTCACATTCTGTTATTTTAATTGATGCAGCAAGCGGAGCATTGCTTTATGCAAAGAATACAACAGAAGAAATTCCGCCGGCATCTTTAACAAAACTTATGACAATGCACCTTGTAATGAAAGAAATCGAAGAAGGCAGGGCATTCTACGATGAATTTATACCGATAACAACAGAAAGCTGGGCTCAAAGTCAGCCAAGGGGTTCCAGTTTAATGTTTTTGGCTCCGGGACAAAATGTTACATTGCATGAAATATTGCTTGGGCTTGCAATTTCTTCCGGCAATGATGCGGCTGCAGCATTGGCTCTTAGGCTTGCTCCAACCATAGAAGATTTTGCAGATTTAATGAATATAGAAGCACGGCGTATGGGTTTGTATTTTACCCGCTTTGTAGAAGCGTCAGGAATTTCCGAACTTAACATGACCACTGCAGATGAATTTGCATGGTTTTGCCGGCAATATATAATGCTTCATCCCAATAGTTTAAGCGATTATCATTCCGTACAGGTTTTTGCATATCCATTGGAACATAATGTAGCGGATAGATATAAAAGAAATCCCCGCACTATTACACAAAATAATCGCAACCATCTTTTAGAAAGTTTTCCCGGAGTTGACGGATTAAAAACAGGTTACATAGAAGAGTCCGGTTATAACATTGCGCTTACAGCGGAAAGAGACGGAACCCGTTTTATTGCAGTTGCATTAAAAGCGGAAAGCTCCCGCCACCGTGACAGAGATGGAAGAACGCTTTTAACATGGGCATTTGATAATTATAAAACAGTACGCCCTGTTATTGGTAAACTGGAAAATCCCCGTTTATGGAAAGGAAAAGAAAACAAAATAGATGTAAGACTTGCGTATTCGCCGGTTTTTACTTCGCCATTAAACCGTGCAGACAATGTAATGTACGAATGTTATTTTCCGGAAGCAATTTCCGCTCCATTAGCAGAAAGAACAATAGTCGGACAATTAATTATGTATGATAATCTGGGCGAGCTCCACAGAATCCCGCTTGTATCTGCCCGCACCTACGAAAAAGGAAATATTTTTAAACGGTTATGGCATTCGATACGATTATTATTCTTAAAAAAGCCCTGATATTTTTCCGCTGCTGGATATATCGATCTTTTCCGCTGACGGTACCGGCGGCAAACCGGGCATGGTTAAAATTTCGCCCGTAAAAACCACTATAAATCCTGCTCCGGCAGAAATTTTTACATCCCTTACCGTAAGCCGCCAGCCGCGCGGAGCGCCAAGAAGCATTGCATCATCGGAAAAACTGTATTGAGTTTTTGCCATGCAAATTGGTATTTTATCTAACCCAAGTTTTTCTATTTGCCTTATGTGTTTTAGGGCATCTCTTAAAATTACAACACTGTCTGCACGGTAAATCTTTTTTGCAACCAATTCTATTTTTTCTTCTATGGACATGTTTACATCGTAAGAATATTCGAAATTATTTGGCTGATCGCACAAGCGTATTATTTCTTCTGCAACTTTAACTCCGCCCTTGCCGCCCTTAGCCCAAACTTCGGAAATTGCCGCATTTATGCCTGCTTCTTTGCATTTTTTTTCTATCAGCTCCAGTTCTGCTTTTGTATCATTTGGAAAAGCATTAATTGCTACAACTGCGGGCAATTTATAAACTTGTGTTATATTTTCTACATGCTGTAAAAGATTAGGTAAGCCGGCTTCCAGCGCGGCAAGATTTTCTTTGGCAAGGTCTGCCTTAAGAATTCCTCCGTGGTATTTAAGTGCGCGGACAGTAGCAACAATAATTACTGCCGAAGGTTTTAAGCCTGCAATGCGGCATTTAATATCCAGGAATTTTTCTGCACCCAGATCTGCGCCAAAACCTGCTTCCGTTACCACATAGTCGGCACATTTAAGAGCGTGTCGTGTTGCAATTATGGAATTGCAGCCATGAGCGATATTTGCAAATGGACCCCCATGAATAAATACAGGAGTACCTTCCAAAGTTTGAACCAGATTTGGTTTAATGGCATCTTTTAACAGGGCTGCCATTGCTCCATGCGCATTTAGCTGACCCGCTGTTACAGGTTTTTCGCTGTTATCGTGTTTTTTTCCGTAAGTATAACCTACAATTATACGGCTAAGCCGTTCTTTTAAATCGTCAATATCGGAAGCAAGGCACAAGATAGCCATAATTTCCGATGCTGTTGTAATATCAAAACCATCTTCGCGGGGAAATCCGTTTGTTATTCCGCCAAGACCATTTGTAACAAAACGAAGCTGGCGATCGTTCATGTCTACGCATCTGCGCCAAACAATTTTTCGCGGGTCTATGTTTAATTCATTGCTTTGGTAAATATGGTTGTCTATCATTGCAGCTAACAGATTGTTAGCTATGCTTATGGCATGAAAATCGCCTGTAAAATGCAGGTTTATATCTTCCATAGGAATAACCTGCGCCCATCCGCCGCCTGCAGCGCCGCCCTTTACGCCGAATATTGGTCCAATAGAAGGTTCCCGCAAGGCAGCCATTGTTTTCTTTCCAAGAAAAGAAAGACTGTCAGCAATACCGACAGTTGTTGTTGTTTTTCCTTCTCCTGCGGGAGTAGGGTTAATGGCGGTAACCAAAATAAGTTTACCGTCTTTTTTTTCCCGGTTTTCCTTAAAAAAACCGTAATCGATTTTTGCTTTGTATTTTCCGTAGTACTCGATGCTGCTGTCCGAAATTCCGGCTTTGCTTGCAACATCCTTTATGTGTAACGCTTTTTTAGGATAAATTGATTGAGCAATTTCTATATCTGTCATAATATTTATTATACCTCGAATCCATCTGCTATGATAGAGATTTTTTCTATGGAAGATTGGCTGGTTTCTGCCAATCTGCTTACTTCCTGCGCACCTTCGTTTATTCTTTTCATACCCATTGTTACTTCTTCCATGCGGGAAGATACCTCTTCCGCTGTATTTTGAAGCATATTAATTTCATTTAACATAACTTCATTTCCCGTACTCATTTTTTTGGAAAATTCAGTTACATTGGCATTTATTTCGTTCATTGCTTTAAGAGATCCCAATACCTGATCCGCACCGGTTTTTTGTTCGTGAATAGCATGATCTACTTCTATAATAAGTTTTTCTGTTTCATTAATACGCTGCGAAACATCATTAAATGCTTTGCCGGTGGCATCGGCATCCTGAACAATATGATTAATAGTTTCTACAACCTGTTTAAGGTCCAGGCTTATTTTACGCGATTCTTTGGAAGAATTTTCAGCCAACTTGCGTATTTCGTCCGCTACAACTGCAAATCCTCGTCCCATATTTCCTGCATGGGCGGCTTCGATAGCGGCATTCATTGCTAAAAGATTTGTTTGCGCGGAGATAGTGGCAATTATTTTATTTGTTTCCTGTAAAGATTGTGATTGTTCCACAATTTCGCGTATGCGGATTTTACTTTCTTCCTGAACACGCAATCCTTCGTCAGATGCCTTTTCTACAGTTTTAAATTGCGTAGTCATTTTTTCCGTAACTGTTCCAATGGATGCAATATTGCCCGCCATTTGTTCAACTGCTGCAGAGCCTTGAGCCATGCTTGCTGTTTGTTCCGCAACTGATTTTTCCAATGAATTAATTAAATCTGCAATTTCTTTTACAGCTTTGGAAGATTTTTTTACACTTTCCATTTGATCATGTGTTTTAGACAATGCATGTTCGGCAGATCCGGAAATTTGCGATATAGAATTTGCCATGCTTACCGCATTTTCGCCCAACTGAGTTCCCGCAATACTTAATTCTTTTTGTCCTTCTTTAATATCTTTAATACCTGTTCCAAGGTAATCGCAAAAATTATTTATCATGCCTGTAATTGTTCCAATTTCGTCTACAGAACATACGGTAATACGCTTGGTAAGGTCTTTATGTTCGGAAGAAAGATTTTCCAATTCTTCTACAACAGATGTATAAATCATAGAAGTATTTTTTTTAAGGTTGATAGTCAAAAATGAAACAAAAGCGATAAAAATAATATAAGGTATAAAAATAAACGCCCAATAAATTCCCTGTAAATCGCTCATGGCACCGCCTGCGTTAAACACCCCAAGCATTGCAATAGAGCCGCCAAAAATTATACACATAATACTGGCAGCTAAAGGAATAATCATAGCTTTTAAGGACTGTCTGCTTTCTCTAAGCTCGCGGGGATATGAAGTAAAATTATGGTTATTTAAAAATTTAGAAACAAGCCCGTCGCTGATAACATAAGTAAAAGTTCCTGCCAACATTCCAAATGCCATAGAAGCCAAAAATAACGGAGTTTTCATAATAGGATTAATTTCCAGTAAATTTGTAAAGTAATAAATTATCCAAAGAAAAACAATATGCAGTACAACATTTATAGCAATCATTTTTATTGGAATGGCTCCCAGTATTTTAATTCTTTCAAAATAGACTTCTTCCTCTATATTTTTTAAATATTTTCCGCCAAAACTTTTAGCATTGCTTCCAAGTATCAACATATAAATAAAAAAGAATATACCTACCGGAATTTTAAGATTCGATATAAGGGTATCGATATTATGTCCAAATAAAATCAAAAACAAGGCATCAATTAAAAGCATAATTAGTCCTGTAATAAAGACAAGAGATAGAAAACTAATTTTTTTTGACATTTTTTTCTCCTAAACTATATTTTCGGTTATATTTCTTTATATTTCCATATAAATTTGCCAAATTAAGCCGTTTTTGTATATATTGGCGGTATTTTAATGTCGTTTACCGCGTATGTATTTTCTGTTTTAACGGTAAATACATTGTTTTTTACATAAAAATAAGTTATAATTAGGCATGATTAAAACAATTCTAATTTTTTTCTTTGTTGTTTTATGTGTTATTTTTCTGTTTCCCTTTGCTGTTACATCCATGATTTTATATTTTTTAGGGTTCAGAAAAGCCATGACAGTTGTAATTTACAGACTTGCCCAAATCTGGGCGCGGATTACAGTTAAATTTGCGGAAGTTAAGGTTACGGTTACCGGCAGGGAAAATATCCCCAAAAAGGGCGGAATTTGCCTTGTAAGTAATCACTGCGGTTTTTTTGACATTGTTCTTTTACTTGCCTATTGCGGCCGTCCCTTTGGTTTTGTAGCCAAAAAAGAGCTTGCCTGGCTGCCCCTTTTTGGCGCATGGATTTATCTGCTTGGCGGTCTTTTTATCGACCGTAAATCCGTAAAAAAAGCCATTAGAACGATTAATAAGGGTGTAAAAAGAATAAAAAAAGGCGGCGGTATGCTGATTTTCCCGGAAGGGACAAGGTCGAAGGGCAGGGGATTGCTTCCTTTTCATGCCGGCTCGTTAAAACTTGCCACCCAATCTGATGCAGTTATTGTGCCTGTTGCCATAGAAGGCAGTTATGAAGTATTCGAAAAAACCCGCCGGGTAAGCAAATGTTTTGCCAGTATAGCTTTCTGCCCGCCAATCGATACAAAAACCCTGTCTCCGGAAGAGAAAAAACAAGCCCTTGCAGACAGGATTTACAATGTGATAAGCGGACAGTTGGAACAAATGTAAATTCCCCAGGGAAGATTTGAACTCCCACAAGCAGATCCAGAGACTGCCGTGCTACCATTACACAACCGGGGACCGTATTCAAATTACGGAAGGCTATACAAGCCTATCTAAGTATAAATTCTATAAAAACAGCCTGATTTTGTCAAGTATTGGATAGATTATTGAGATGAATTAAGAATTACCAAGAATTATTGACGATTACTGAAGTTCTATGTGTCGTTTTATGTGTCACTTTTTATTTTCTATTGACAATCAATATGCTATCAACTATATTATAAGTATTAAAGTGTATCGTTATATTTATAAGATGATACATTTTGGGGGTAATAATTTATGACTGATGAACGAATAAAAAAAGCAATAAATCTCTTTAAAAAGGAAGGAGCGGTAATTCGTTCTTCTGTCCTGCGTTTTGCCGGATTTTGTGGAAAGGATACTAACGAGCTAATCCAGCTTGGTATCCTAAAACGCCTTAGAAGGGGTTATTATTCCCTGTTCTCAAACCTAAATGACATGGATTCTCAGGATATACTTACCGCTATGGTTCCAGATGCGGTAATCTCACTATTTTCAGCAGCACAATATCATGACCTAACAACAGTAATTCCACAAAAAATTGATATAACTCTGTCAATCCATAAACGTGTTCCTGTACTACCTAATGACATTCATGTTAAAATATACAAAGTAATTCCCCGTATTTACGAAGTCGGTATTCAAGCTGTGAATACAAATGGAAACCCTATGAAAATCTATGACAGGGAACGAACTGTGTGTGACTTTTTCCGCATGAGAAATAAAATCGGTAAAGATTGTGCTTTTGAAGTTCTAAAAAATTATATGTCCGGAAAAAGAGATCTGCAAAAGCTGTCTGAATACGCTGAACTGCTTCAAATAAAAGGGGTTCTCTATCCTTATCTAGAGGTATTAGTTGCATGAATAAAGACAACTCATTTTTTTCGGCAGAGAGTATTAAAGCAAAACTCAAAAAAGAGGCTGACTCATCAGGAAAGGATTTTAATTTTCTATTATTACACTATTTTATAGAACGGTTGCTTTATAGGCTTTCAATATCACCTTATGCAAATAATTTTATCTTAAAAGGTGGTTTGTTATTGTTTACTATACTTAATAATAAAGCACGAGCTACCAGAGATATAGATTTTCTTGCAAAAGGAATAAAGAATGCTCCGGAGGAACTTGTAAAGATTTTTACAGAAATAGTGGCTATTTCTGTGAATGATGCAGTATCTTTTGATACAGATAAAATTACTGTTGAGCGTATAAAAGAAGATGCAGAATATCAGGGTATACGAATAAAGACAACTGCACATCTTGGGCGCAGCCGTCATATTTTGCAGTTTGATATTGGATTTGACGATGTTATTGTTCCGCATTCTGTTGATATGATTTATCCTACATTATTGGACATGGAACCTCCTCGTATAAAAGCATATTCGATTGAATCAGTAGTTGCCGAAAAGTTTCATGCTTTTGTTAATCTGGCCGATTTAAACAGCCGTATGAAAGATTTCTATGATATATACGAGATTAGTAAAAATTGTGACTTTGATGGAGTATCTCTGTCTGAGGCAATAAAACAAACATTTAGAAACAGGAAAACAGATTTTTCTCCGTTTCCTATGGTTTTTAAAGATGAATTTCCGTTGCTTTCAAACAAACAGGAACAATGGAAAGCGTTTCAGTACAGAACAGGTATTGTCAATGTTCCTGCGGATTTTTCTGATATTATAGAAGCTATCAAAAGATTTTTGTTACCTGTTTATGAAGCATTAACTACACCAGTATTATTCAAAAACAAGTGGGATAAGGATAGTGGTTTATGGAAGTGATTAAGCTATGGAAATTTTGATCTTTTCATAAAAATTGATAAACCACCAACTACCCCAGATATTCCCTACAGACCTTTTCGACCGTGCTTTTCAAGTCATTAGCGGCTTTATCGGCAGAGATACCTAAAGCCAATTTCAAATCTTTGGCAAATCGTTTCATTTTTCTGGTTTCAGCTTGAGTGGTATCATCGGCGGTCAAAGGTTTGAAAAGTTCAAAAACTTCAATTTCCAGAGCATTAGTGAGTTTTGAAAGTGTAAGCGGAGATACCCAGCCTTTGCCGGTTTCGATTTCTGATAGAAAGTTGGCGGAAATATCCAGCTTCTCTGCCAGATATAGCTGGCTCCAACCTCTCTTATTGCGGTATTTTTTGATATTTTCGGCTAAAAGAGCCCTTATTTCTTGTTCTTCCATATTTATAGGGTAATATGTTTAATTTTCTCTTTTCTGAAGATGTCTATAAATAAGCCATTATATGGTATTGACAATTCGCTTATAGCGATATATGATTTTCAAAAGTGCCTAGTATGCAATTTTGGTATTGGTATTTTTTTGAATGTCTGGTAGTTGTTTTGATTACCTAGACGTAAATAAATGTCGGCGGATAATTTACGCAAAAATATTAGCAGGAGGATTTTATGAAAAGGTTATGGAAGGGGTTATTTGCTTCTCTGGTAGTAGCAAATATAGTGTTGACTGTTATGGCTTGTGGTGAAAGCCCGAAGTCGCTAGCAAAGCAAATGTATGATTTAGAAGTGTCGACAACAAATGACATTCGTAGGGCAGGTAGCAACTTAACAAAAGCGATGGAAATTCAAACCAGCCTAAATCGTCAAATTGAAGTAATTCAAGAAAAAATTGAAAACTTGTCGAAGGCCGATCAAGTGATTTTTCTTGAAGAGTATGAAAGGCTTAAAAAAAATATTAATTCTGATTTAATTATATTTTCAGATGAAGCCATTAACAACGGCAAGGCATTAAGGATTACTGGATATTATGGTGATGAACGAGATGTAACTATTCCGGCACTTATACGTAAATTACCCGTTACAGAAATTGGAGAATATGCCTTTAGAAGAAAACGCTTGACAAGCGTATCTATTCCTAACGGTGTTACAATTATTGGCAAAAGTGCATTTGCTGAATGCTATCTATCCACCGTAACTATTCCCAATAGTGTTACTACCATTGCTGAGAGTGCATTTGCTCTCAACGAGCTGACTAGTATAGTCATTCCAAATAGTGTCAAAAGCATTGCAGAATCCGCATTTACACTCAATGGCGAACTGTCCAGCATTACCATCGGTGCAAATGTAGAGTTGGGAACATCTGTGGATTCCTATGGAAGGCCAAATGGTATTCTTGGGTCTAATATAAGTTTTGATGAGGCTTATACAAGCAGTGGCGGACAACCAGGTACCTATATCCGTCAAGGTAGTAGTTCAGCAGACTGGATAAAACAATAAAAGCGAGAGTCGATGCAAAGAAAGCTTGTGTTTTTTGTTGTTTATTTATCAGATGAAAAGGTGTTTGAGGAATAAATTTGAGCTTTTTTATTCGTAAGTGGGTTTAATACCCCGCCGCTTTGCGGCGGGATTAAACCCCAAAAACCGTGTTAAGGAGATAATGAGTAGCTGGTTAAAAAAATAAATCAGGAAATAATATGAAACAGAAACTAATAATCTCGGTATTATTAATGACATTTTTATTGTTAGTAATAATTGGGACATCCTGCCAATCATCAAATCAAGCAATTCAAAGTTTCCCCCGAAGCACCAATACCAATCCCGCTTCTTCGACAAATAGAGCAAGAGAACCGGTCTACAGTGGTGACGGCGGCAGAGGTATTGTCATAGTCGTTCCCACCCCTGCAATGCAGAACAGTACAAGAGCGGATAACTGGATGCCCCAGCTTTTCCAAGACCTGATAACCGGCGATTTGGCTCGTTTTTCCTCTATGACGGTGATAGACCGTTCTAATGAACAGATGGTTATAGCTGAACAGACTTTATCTTTCATATAGGCAGTAAAATAATGTCTCCAGCCATGAAATGTAAACTTGACCGCCTCTTTTTCGTTGATACCTGTTTTTATTATAGCATCCCTAAGAGCCTGAATAAACAAATTGTTTTCCATCGGCTTTTCTGCCATTGCTTTGCTCCAAAATATGTAACTGTCCATATTACAGCCATGCGGGTTTCTGGAAGCTAAATCCATCAATTCTCTTATAAGATAAGGAAAAGGAACTTCAACCGTTCGAGATTTATTATTTTCAGGAGGCTTTAAGCCATCCTGGTAATTCCACGAATGGCGGACATAAATACAATCATTCCCCATATCCTGAACTCTTAAACCTTGAATTTCTCCTGCTCTCATCCCTGTTACCATTGCCAACATATTCGCTAAACGAGCACGCTCATCAATCCATATTTGGGTAAACAATGACTTTGCAATTTCCGGTGTTAAAATAGCTCTTTCAGCATCTTCGCCGGAAAACATTGTAAGACCAGCTCCTATATTATCATCAATTAATCGTTTTTTGTAAGCCCATTTTAAGGGAACAAGACCTGCTTTCAAAATCTGATTCTTGCGTGTTGCCGATACTTGCATTGGTTCAAAAGTTTTTATAAAATCTTCTATGTCATCTCTGGTAAGCCCACCAAGAGTTTTTCCAGAAAAAGCCTGAACCCAATACTTTTGTACCGAGAGAAATTGACTTCTGGCATAAGTACGATGGATGCTATGGTCACGCCGTAATTTTTCAGCGATATATTCGGATTCATCCCATGTCCAGTAATCTACCAAAAATTGCCCAAAATCACGGTCCTGTTTAGTTCCGGTAAAAACTGCCGAACGAATAAGATGACGGTGTTTCATTTCTTCTATAAAAAAGACGGCATCTTCCTGTATTAATTCCGATTCTCTAAATAATGAGCGTAAAGTAAGCATTTTTAGAGTTATTACAGGATTACCCCTCTGTGGGATACCGGTTCTAAGCCACTCTAAGACTGTTTTTAATGCAGCTGATTTAGTTGCCTGTTTGGTACTAATTGTAGGCAAATATTCACCTGTGATTTCATTCTTGAAAGAAACCATGTAAAATGGACGATTTTTCCTTTTAAAAATGGAATAAGGGAGGGAATCGAGCATATCCAAATCCTCATAAACGGCATCCAAAACGGTATCTGTCGTTTCATGTGTCGTTTTTAGTTTTTATTGAATTTGAGTACGCTCTTTGAAAAGAGTAGTATCCCGTAAATCTATACTAGATAAGGATTTACGATTTCTACATTTATTATACCCCCTCCCCTGATTACCATTATACAACCGGGGAAAGCAGCTTAATACTATAAAATATGTGCAAATTTGTCAAGTCGGCTCTAAAATCCTATCCAAAATTCACCGATGATCATATAGTATAGTATAAACGCAAAACATGGAGGAATTTATGGCAGATAGCGATGATATTTTTGATGGTGACGAATCGGGGGAACCCAGCGGGGCTCCAAAAAAAAGAGGCGGCGGTTTAGGAAATTTACTGCCAACTATACTTAAATTTGTTGCTATAGGTATTGGTGCCATGATTTTTATTATTACAGTCTGTGTAATTACCTATAATATCATGCAGGGGGGCGGCAAGTCCCAAACACAAATTTACGACCCAAATTCACCCTATGTAGGCACTCGTCCGCAGTATGCCTATTATGACATGGTTGGCTCCATTACAACCAGAACAAGGGATTTCCCCGTGCCTTCCTCAGTTACCGTAGAGGTTATAATTGGCTATGACATGGGAGATCAGGCTGCTTCTTTGGAACTGGTCAGCCGCCGTTTTGCATTGCGCGATTTTTTAAGACATTATTTTGCCGGAAAAACAGCCGCAGAATTAACAACGGAAAGGGAAGAAGAGCTTAAAAAAGAGATTCGCGAACAGCTTAATACCAGATTATTGGATACGGCAAGGGCGCGGGAAATTTTATTTAACAGGTTAGATGTAGCATCGGAAGCATTATAACTAATTTACAATGTGTAGTTTAAGGTGTACAATGTACTTTGTGCATAAATAAAATTAAGGAGAATTGGGCAATATGACAGAAGTTCTGTCCCAAGATGAAATAGACCAATTATTAACCGCAATTAACGCAGGAGATACCGAGCCCGAGGATTTCAGGCCGTCTGCGGACAGCCGGAAAATAAAAATATATGACTTTAAACGTCCCGACAAATTCTCCAAAGAACAAATTCGTACTGTTTCCATAATGCACGAAACTTTTGCCCGTCTTACCACAACAAGCCTTTCAGCACAGCTTCGCAGTATGGTTCATGTCCATGTTGCCTCAGTAGATCAGCTTACTTACGAAGAATTTATAAGGTCGATACCTACTCCCACTACATTGGCGATTATCAACATGGATCCGTTAAAGGGCAATGCCATTCTGGAAATTGATCCCGCAATTACCTTCTCCATAATTGATCGTCTTTTTGGCGGTACGGGCGAAGGCACTAAGTCTCAGCACGAGCTTACCGATATTGAACAGTCCGTAATGGAAGGCATTATAGTCCGTATTTTGGGTAATATGCGCGAAGCATGGACAACGGTTATCGATTTAAGACCAAGATTGGGTCAGATCGATACCAATCCGCAGTTTGCGCAAATTGTTCCTCCCACGGAAATGGTCGTTCTTGTAACACTGGAGACCAAGGTAGGCGATGTAGAAGGAATGATGAACTTCTGTATTCCATATCTTACAATAGAACCTATAATTGGCAAGCTGTCGGCACAATTCTGGTATTCTTCGGTACGCCGTAATGCTACAACCGAAAACCTCAATGTTCTAAAGGATAAGCTTGCAACGGTCGATGTTAATGTAACAGCCGAAATTGGAAAGATAAATGTCCCTGTTCGGGATGTCCTTTCCTTGCAGATTGGGGATGTAATACGGCTATATAATACCCGCATTGGTGATCCCTATTCTCTTAACATCGGCTCACGGAAAAAGTTTTTGTGCCGCCCAGGTATTATTGGAAAGAAAATAGCGGTGCAAATAACACAGAAAATTGACGAGCTTGGACAAGAAGAATTCGAAGAGCTCGCCAGTGAAGGAGATGAATTATGATGAGCGATGGCGCCCTTTCCCAAGATGAAATTGATGCTTTATTATCCGGTGTTGACTCTTCTTCCATGGCTGGTCTTGGCGGTGGTTCACCTGTTGCGGCTGTTATGTCCGCTCCTGCCAATTTTGACACTGTCGCTCTTGCGGGATTCTTCTCTTCTACAACTAACGCTCTTTCTGCAAACTTGTCCGCTTTAACGGGTGCTCAGGTACAGATGGTAGGTCCCGATGTAAGTTCCAACTCCAGAGATACTTTCTTGGGACAGCTTCCTGAAATGGTAACAGTTATTCAGGCAAATTATACATCAGGTTTTCCCGGAGAACATTTATTTATACTTCCGGAAGAAGCTGCAAAAACAATTGCCGGAATGATGACCAAAGAAGATAATATTCAGCTTGATGATATGGCAATGTCCGTAATTGGAGAAGTAGTTTCTCAGATGGTGGGTACGCAAATTACCGCTCTTACAGATAAAACCGGTAATAAATCTATAGCGGCAGCTTCTCCGGTTGCGGCAAATGTTCCCAAAGCAACAGCAGCTGTTCCCGGCGGCGATTTTGCGGTAATGGAATATTCCTTAAGCCTTGGGGATCAAACCGGGATTCAAATGTGGGAAATTTTAGGATCGGCTCCTGCCAGTGATATTTCTAATGGTTTAGGCGGTGGTGGTTTGACTATGCCTAATATGAGCGGCGGTATGGGTATGCCTAACATGAGTGGCGGCATGGGAATGCCGATGGGCGGACAAATGCCAAGTATGGGAATGGATGGAGGTATGGGTATGCAAGGTATGCCAATGGGCGGAATGAACATGGGCGGTATGGGAATGCCAATGGGCGGAAATCCAAACCTTGGGCATACCAATGTGCAGTCTGTGCAATTTCCTAATCTGGCACAGCAGCGGCTTGGTTCGCATGAAGCAGGCAATATCGGTTTAATCATGGATGTATCCATGGAAATGACTGTAGAACTTGGCCGTACCAGAAAACTTATTAAAGAAATCCTGGGCATGGGCGAAGGTACTATTATAGAGCTGGACAAACTTGCCGGCGAACCTGTTGATATTTTGGTTAACCATAAATTGATTGCCAAAGGCGAAGTTGTAGTTATCGACGAAAACTTCGGTGTCCGCGTAACCGAGATTGTTTCTCCGATGGAAAGGATTAATGATATGGGATACAACTACTAAGTAAACGCCATCTGACCACAGGTCAGACGGCGTTTACTTAGGCGATAAGTGACATTTCGCCTTTGGCGAAACATCGCTTATCTCGGCGGTTTACGACATTCTGCCCTGCAGACCGTCGCAAACCGCCGGTGGTTTTTTCTATATGTTTTTACTTATATGTTTTTACTTATATGTTTTTTTTAGCTGGCACTTAAAAAACGGTGAGCTTCCATAATAAATTAGAACTTACTTTTGAAATTAAAGAAAATATATATTGCAAATCTAAACTTCGTGTAAAGGGAGTTAGGTGAAAATATTTTTGAGGTGTGTCCGCATACATCGGTAGCGATTATGCATTGAAAATGCCTTGATAAAATAATCAAAGCGTGTATAATAAAAATAAAAAGGAGTAAATTCTATGCCAAATATAGAAAATATGTTGGAAATAGTGAGAAAAAATGGAATATCTGAAGAAACTATAAGCAAATTTAAATTACCAAGGACAAAAAAGGCAAACCCAAATGAAATTGTAGAATTTATAAACCAATCAGTAGAAATAATATTTTTGCAAACTAAAAAATAAGAACGAGGTATATAATGACCAGTCATTTAGAATTAGAAAAAACATTGTGGCAGGCAGC
>JAITUR010000109.1 GCA_031286205.1 Treponema sp. | reverse complement strand
TTATAGTAACAGGCTGTTATGCAGAACTTGAAAAAGAGGGGATAGAAAAATTATTAATTTCAGATAACTCAAATACAAGGCTTTTAGTTTTAAAAAGGGATGAAGTATTAAACTTCTTTAATGAAAAAAAACAAAACGGTAAATTCCGGTTTGTGCCCAAGCAATTCTTGATACACACAAGAAGTATTCTAAAAATCCAGGACGGCTGCAACAATAAATGCACCTATTGCCGCATTCGTTTAGCCCGCGGACCAAGCGAAAGCCTGCCTGCAGAACAGGTGCTGGAACGGCTTCGCATCCTTGAACAAACCCACGCCGAAGCAGTCTTAACCGGTGTAAATATTAGTCAATATTCCTCCGTATCTTTGGATACATTATGCGAAAATCTGACGAAGCTGATAAGTTATCTTATTTCTAACACTCAAAAAATAGCTTTAAGATTGTCTTCGCTTGATCCGTTGTTTATTACCAAAGATTTTGCAGAAATTGTTTCGAATAATCGCATTCGCCCTCATTTTCATTTATCGATTCAGTCATGCAGTGAAGCTGTACTACAAAGAATGGGTCGTTCGTATAATGCGGATATAATTGAAAACGCAGTGTCTCTTTTACGCGATGCAAAAGCCGATCCCTTTATTGCCTGCGATATTATTACCGGATTTCCCGGCGAAACAGAGGCGGATTTTTATAGAACCTATGAGTTATGTAAAAAATTGAAGTTTGCCTGGATACATGTTTTTCCGTATTCAAAACGCCCCGGCACGCCCGCCGCAGATTTTTCCGGTACCGTACAAGAAAGCGAAGTAACCCGCCGTGTGCAATTACTTACAGAATTGGCAGGGCAGGGCAGGGCGGAATATGTACAGGGGTGGCTGGGCAAAGAGGTTGAAGTACTGACAGAAAAAAGCTCCGATTTTAAATCCTGCCGGGGAGTGTCGGAAAATTATTTAAAGGTGTTGGTAAGATGTGAAGAAAAAACTCTGCCGCAGCCGGGAACGGTGTTAAGGTGCAGGCTGATAGAGAAGACTGGCCCGGCAAGTAATGACTGTGATGCGGCAGGAGAAATACTGGCATCCTGAAAAATCTAAAGCTCGATGCAGAATAGTAGTAATAACTAGCCCAACACCCTGCCGTCTGTAGAAATTGTTGCTGTCTGCCAGGGCAGCATCTTTCCGCAGTTTTTTAGAGCGTTCTTTACCGCATTTTCAATGCCTGTGCAGCAGGGAACTTCCATGCGGGCAACAGTTACCGACTTAATATTGTTCTTCGTTAAAATAGCTGTCAGTTTTTCAGTGTAATCGCCGTCGTCCTGTTTTGGACAGCCTATCAGTGTTATTTTGTTTTTCATAAATTCATTATGAAAATCCGCATAGGCATAAGCCGCGCAGTCCGCCGCCACAAGCAGATTGGCATTTTCAAAATACGGCGCGTTCACAGGAACAAGCTTAATCTGTATCGGCCATTGACGAAGCTGCGATACCGTTTTAGACGCACCGGAAGCTGCGCCGGAGGAAGATGGCGCGGCATCATCTCTGTTAATAACCCTTGAATTTGTGCCCGGACAGCCGCACGGGAGATTTTCCTTTTGCTCCATGTTCTTTTTTACCTCTGCCTCGTTAAATTCCAAAGCTTCCCGTTCTTCGAAGCTGATAGCTCCGGTGGGGCAAACCGGCAGGCAGTTGCCAAGTCCGTCGCAGTAATCGTCTCTAATCAAAACAGCTTTGCCGTCTTTCATACCGATTGCACCCTCATGACAGGCAGATACGCAGAGACCGCAGCCATTGCATTTTTCCCCGTCGATTTTAATAATTTGTCTTATCATACAATCCTCCTAGTAGATTTTAAGTAAGTTGTCTGAAACTAAAAGCTTTCGAACAACTTTACTTAATTATAAACAGTGTACTATACTGATAAAAATATTCCGTGGTTATAACCACAAAAGGGAAAAATGTTAAAAATAAAAGAATATTCCGTCATTTTGAATTCTACCAAATTATTAAAAGGTATCGAAGCCGGCGGGCTGGAATCAATGTTAACCTGTATAGGTGCCAGAACAAAAAGCATAAAAAAGGGCAAAGTTATCCTGTTTGCAGGAGATAAACCTGAATTTGTCGGAATCGTTCTTGCCGGGCAGCTTCATATTATTCGGGAGGATTATAACGGAAACCGGCTATTGGTAACCGCCATTGGGGCAGGCGGGATTTTTGCCGAAGCTTTGTGCTGCGCCGGTGTTTCAGAAAGCCCTGTAACTGTAATTGCCGCCGCCGATTCCAGCATTATGTTGATAGATTTTTCGCGCATATTGCGTACTTGTTCCAACTCTTGTTCTTTTCATGGGAAGCTTATAGAAAATTTACTTGGGCTGACAGCGGAAAAGAATCTTTTGCTGCAAAGCCGGATAGAAATTCTTAGCATGAAATCTGTCAGGGAAAAGGTTATGTGCTATTTAGAATCGTTTATTCCTAAACAAGGAGTAAATATTACAATACCATTTAACCGCGAAGAAATGGCGGTTTTTCTGAATGTAGACCGCAGCGCTTTATCCCATGAACTGGCAAAGATGAAAAGAGACGGTTTAATTGATTACCGGAAAAACTTATTTGTAATTAAACAGACAGTTTTTCTGTAATATTGCCGCAATAATCGCCGAGCTTTTCTATTCGGCGGACTAAATCAATAAAAAGCAATTCTGTCTGAACATCTTTGCCCGCTTCTATGCGCTTGCGGCTAAGCTTCTGAAGTTTCTTGCGGGATTTACCGATATCCGCTTCCAGTTTTTTGGCAAGTATTGCGGACTTAATTGTCATGCCCTGACCAAGTTTTTCCTGCAAAAGAGCCAGGAACTCTTCGACAAGACCAACATAGGGAACGAGCTCGTCCATTTCCTCTTTTTTAAAGACCCGGTTTTTTCTTGCGCTTCTTTCCAGAAGACAACTAATACCGTAACATTCATCGCTCATCTCTTCTATATCGCTAATTACACGCAAGAGGCGGGTAACTCTTCGTTCAGACTGAGGATTAAGTTTTCTGCGGGTACATTCAATTAAAAAAGCTGTCAGGATTTCTCTCATTTCATCGACATAGCTTTCTTTTTGTTTCATCTCTTCGCGGAAACGGACAGCCGCGCTTTCCTTGTCGGAAACTTCGTGCAGATCTTTTAATAATAAGATAAACCGGGCATACATAGACGAAACAACGCCCGCCATATCGCGGATTTCTTTTTCCACACGAATAATGTTAAGCTCCGGCGTGTCGGCTAAAGCTCTGGAATAGGTAGTAAAAACATAATGTATGTCTTCCTCTTTTGATTTTCCTTCCGGTATTAATAATGATACCAGCTTGGCAAAAGGTTTTACAAATGGCAGGAACAGAAAGGTATTTATTGTATTAAACACGGTATGCAGCATGGCAAGATGTGTTGTTACACCAAAACCAAGCGGTGTTCCCAACTTCCAGGTTTTTGCGGCTTCAAGCATGGACTCGCCGGGTGTAACTATATCAACCAGCTTTAGCAGGGGTATAAGCAGTGGAAGCGCCCACAGAGTGCCGATTACATTAAACAACACATGGACAAGGGCGGATCTTTTTGCAGCAGTTTTTGTGCCGATAGATGCCAGTACTGCATCGATAGTAGTTCCTATATTAGCGCCCAAAATAAATGCAGCCGCCATTACATAGCTGATTAAACCGTTAAAAGCCATTGTCAAGACTATCGCTGTAGAAGCGCTGGATGAGTGGATAAGCGAGGTCATCAATAAACCTGCGCCTGCTCCAATCAATATAGATAAAACTCCCATATCTGAAAACCCGGATATTGACTCAAAGTTAATTATGGTATTTATGCTGCTCATTTCCTGGGTAAGGAAATGCAATCCCATAAAAAGAAAACCAAAACCCATAACAAATTCGCCAAAACTTTTGTGTTTCCATTTTACAATGCTCAGGATAAAGCCAATGCCTATCGAAGGTAAAGCCAAACTTGCAATTTTAATAGAAAACCCTACCAAAGATACAACCCATGCAGTTACAGTAGTGCCGATATTGGCTCCCATAATTACACCGATCGACTGGGCAAGGGTTAGCAGCCCCGCATTTACAAAGGATACTACCATAACAGTAGTTGCCGACGAAGATTGAATGATGGCAGTAACCACAAAACCGGTAAGTGCTCCGGCAAAACGGTTGCCTGTCATAAAATTCAGGGTTTTTCTTAAACGATCACCCGCACTTTTTTGAATCCCGTCGCTCATCACTTTCATTCCAAAAAGGAACATACAAAGACCGCCGGTCATTCTTAGTAATAACGAAAATATTTCCATAATTAATTTTATTTACTCCCTAAAAATAAAAAACCCGCTGGCGTATGGTACACGCCAGCAGATTTTATTTAACTTAAAAATATTATATTATAATAAAAGCAATACAGCAATAGTTGCGCCTATCAGCACAACCCAATAAACAATATACCTTGTTTTCATAATCTGCCTATCCTTTTTCGTGTTCAATTACAGCAGCTGTTATTGCCGCTTTAATTTCAGATGTGTTTGCTTCACCTGTTCCTAATACAAGGCTTTTTTGATTACCAGCTTCTCTAATGCCTCTAAAATCGTTAATAATTTTTCCTGTAATATTCATAAAAAGAATCATTACCCATAAGAAAACGAAAACTACAAACATTCCTAGCACTGTTAAAATAGTGCTTTGCTGCAGCATTTCAAAAATTGTCATACTATACTCCTTATTATTTTAATGTATCCCGGATAATATTTCATGGATTTCTTCCGCATTTTTTGCATTTATCATTAATGCAAGTTTTTCGGATTGCGCCAGCTTAAAAATCAAGTTTAGGGTGTACAAATTATTTGCATCTGTTTTTTGGTCCATTCCGAGTAGAAAAACAATTTGAACAGGTTTATTGTCCAATGCTCCATAGTCTATACCCTGTTTGGAAATACCGATTGCGCCGGACATATTACCGATCCCTTTACAATATGCGCGCGGTATAGCAACTCCGTTTCCAATTCCGGTATTCATTTTTGCTTCCCGCTCCATAACGGCTGTAAATAATTCGGTACGATTATATTCAGGGTGAAATACCGGAAATGAATCGACAAGCCCTGCAAGAAACCCTTCTTTTGAATTGCCGTCAATATCAAAATATATTGACTGCAAGTTAAATATTTCACTTAGTGACTTTCTCATATTAAAACTCCTTCCATAACACATTTTTTGTGTTGTTTTCGAGAAAAAAGAATTACTTGAAAAAGCCGGGTATCAAATTCGTAATTTTAAAAGAATTTGATCTTTTGTTATTGGAATATATATATTTTTTATTATTTTATAATATGATTTGGAAAAATGCGCATCTGTAAAGCAGATATCTGTAATTGCAAAAATACGGAGCAGTCCATTGCGAAATTGCGAATAACGATACCCGTTTTTAATGATACCTTCCGCCAGGCAATCTGCGGTGTAATTTACAGAAACAATATAACTGCCGGATTCCAGGTATTCGCTGTTATCTTTATAAAAATAGCCTTCTCCTGCCGAAAAAGAAAACGCCCATATTATTGCAAGCATTAAAAACGACAAAAAAAGTACCTTTACCCCTTTTCCCACATCAACTTTAACCATATTGGTATTGTATAGAAAGGTCGATATTTTAGCAATATGGCTTGACAATACTACCAAATTTGTCATAAACTATCCCTATGAGTGATTATACATGTTCAAATTGTCAAAAACCCGTACCTAATGCAGAAGCCAATTTATGGGTCTGCGGAGATTGCGGCAACCATTCCAGGCTTGGCTGGCAGCAGCGCCTAGGTATTACCGCGGATAATGGTACTTTTAGCGAGTTCGATTCTGGAATGAAGTCCGGTAACCCTATCGACTTCCCCGA
>JAITUR010000092.1 GCA_031286205.1 Treponema sp. | reverse complement strand
TCCTTAAATCCAAAAAGTTTTATAAGTTCTTCGTTACAGTCTATTTTTTCCAGATTGCTGTTCCATAACTGACAGCATAACGGAGTTGTATTAAGCATTATCATTGCCTGTTCATGAATATTTTCCAGTATAACTGTTTGCCTGGCAATGGTTTTGCTTTTTTTCCTGTCTCTAAAATACAGAAAAATCAAAATAGCAAAAACAATTACAAGTACAATGACTGCAACGATAATCCACGAGAACCGCTCCTGTATCATCTTTGTCTGGTAGTCAAATGTTCTATGCTGCCATTGCTCCGAAAGCCGTTCAAGATCAATCGTTTGAAGCGCCTTTTCAAAAATGCTTAAAAGAACAGACTCATCCATATTGAATGCAGGAGTTACATCAAAGGTATAGTTAAACAAAAAGTTGGCTTTATATCCGGAGCGCTCCCGATAATTTGTCAGGGAAAGAAGCTGATGTACACTGCCCATCATAATATCAACTTCGCCGTTTTCCAAAGCTGTTAATGCTTCTTCAAAATCTTGGTATTCAACCGTATAAAGATGATTTGGAAACCAGGCATTAAACATTGCGGTATGGGCAAAATCCTTAACCAGACCCGTTTTTATGTTCTGTATCTCATTAACTTTGAGATCAGGGAAATCATTTTTGGAAATTAATACATACCTGTCTTTTATTACTGGAGTCTGTGCCCACATAAAATTATATTCCCTGTCAGGTATACGAACCAGATGTGGAGTAAAAGCTACATCGCCGTTTTTCAGCAGCATATACATATCATTCCAGCTTGTATCTATGTCATTACCCACCACAAAAGACAAACCCGTAAGGGAGGATATTTCTTCCAGTACATCAAAAATGATTCCCTGCCACTCTCCCTTGCTGGCATTATAAAAACACATAGGGTAGGTGTAAGATTGCACACCCATCTTTATAGGGTCCCGGTTTTTTATGTACTCGCGTTCCTCCTCAGAAAGCTGCAATACCAGTCTGCTTGCCAAATATTCCTTGTAACCAATATTGTACAACTGAGCAAGATAATTTTTATTGCCGTTTTTTATCGCTTTATTTACAATTGATATTACAGGTTCAAGTTCAGGATTCTTTGCTGTCATGGAAACTGCACTGAATATTAACGGTTTAAAATCCTCTATAATTATATCATCGTAAGAATCAAAAGAAGCTTCCGCGGGATTCACTATAATAAAAGCGTCGATATCACCGTTTTTTAACAATTGATAAACATCATCGAATTCGGCAACAGATAATAAAGTGGCTTCATACGAGCCGGGATCAATAACAGCGGCAACTTCATCAATGGCAACATTGTATTGCAAAAACGCATAACGCAAAGGGCGCGATTTTTCAATTTCACCGAGAGGCTTGCTATCCTTGATCCTGATAGACTTTAGCCAGCGCATTGCAATTGGGTCAGTCATGTAAAATATGCGCTCGCGTTCTTCCGTAGCTTTAAAGTCGCCCCAAAAATCAATGCCTTCTACTTCGCTTAACAATAATTCTAGTAATCGCTGAAGATCTATGATTTGTACATTAAAATCTATCCCAAACAAGTCTGTCAGCCATTCGCAAAACAAAACAGAAAATCCGCTTGTTTCACCGTTTTCGTTAACATAAGCTTCCGTGCTGACTGCCATCGCATAAGTAAAAGATTTATTTTGCCTTTGCAATTCTTCTATGGCTTTTATTTCTTCTTCCGTTACGCCCGGAATATTTCTAAACGAAATATTTTCGAACAACAAAACGGATTCTTCTTTTAAAGATCTTTCGCACCCTAAAAAAACAATCAAGAGGAAAATTATAAACAGGCTTGCGTAAATTTTATATTTTACTTTACTCATTATCTATCCAATCTCCTTGCACTTTATCCTTTACAGGCTTTAAGTATTTTAATAAAACGCTCCATAATTCCTGCGATGTAAAGGGCTTGCCGATATAATCCGGCATTCCGTGTTTCCTGTAATTTTCCAAATCGCTTGCCATTATATTTGCAGTCATTGCTACAATTGGGGTTCCCGTATTTAATGCCAATATTTGTGTTGCGGCATCAATACCATCCATAACCGGCATAAACATATCCATAAAAATTAAATCGAACGGTTTTTCTCCCGCCTGCATTCGCTCCTGAACCTTATCCACACCAATCTTGCCGTTTTCTGCCACAACCGTTTTTAGTCCTGTCTGTTCTAGATATTTACAAATAACCATTTGGTTCATTGGATTGTCGTCGCAAACTAAAACCAGCCCTTCAAGGTGCGGTCTTTCCAATAAATCGGGTTTTGCAGAGATGTCAGATTCATTGGATACATCTATCGTATTAAAAACTAATTCAAAACTGAATGTGCTGCCGCTGCCGGGAGAACTTGTCACTTTAAGCTTTCCGCCCATAAGCTCTACCATGTTTTTTGTTATAGAAAGTCCAAGCCCGGTACCGCCGTAATTGCGTGTTGTGCTAGAGTCCGCCTGAATAAACATTCCAAATATTTTTTTTATTTGTTCGGGAGTCATGCCAATGCCGGTATCTCTTACTTCAAAGTAGACAGTTGCATTTCCGTTACTAATGCTTTTTACCGACGATAACAGCCTGACTGTTCCGTTGTTTGTAAATTTAACTGCATTGGAAAGAAGATTCATTATTACTTGATACAATTTTACAGGATCGCCTACCAGCTTTTTACCGTTAGGAGATTCTGCGCAAATTCTTAAATAAAGGCCTTTTTCTTTAATAACCGGCAATATGACGGACTGACAGCGGGAAAAAACTTCTTCCACACTGAACGGAACTTTTTCCAGCTCCATTTTACCGGATTCTATTTTTGATATATCTAAAATATCGTTTACAATATTAAGCAGCCATTTTGCGCTGTCCTTTATTTTACTTAAATATTCCCTAATATGAGGCGGAACAGTATCCTCCGGCGTATCCAGCGCAAGATCCGAAAATCCCATAATACTGTTCATGGGCGTACGGATTTCGTGGCTCATAACAGCTAAAAAATCAGACTTTGCACGGTTTGCCGCTTTCGCTTCTGTAATTGATTTATGCAAAGGCTCTAACAGCTTGGCAATAAAAATATTAAATATAAAGAAAATTACCGCTATTACCATAAGCATTATAATAAACAGCGCAGTCATGGTAGTATAATAATCTTTTAACCTGTATGGCATTACTGCTGCAGAGTGCCATTCAAGCAATGGAACAGTGCCCAGGGCAATCTCTCCCAATGGAGTATCCATAGTTATTGTCTCTCCGGGCTGCAAGCTCTTTGCAAATGTAACAATATTTTTACCGTAAAGGCTGAATTCTTCTTCGATATTTATTTTATTGGCTACAAGCGCGGCATTTTTTGCTCCGGTAATTTCTCCGGCAGAATTAAAAAAATAAATATCCAGCTCGCCGTAATACTCTTTGTTTATCATGTCCAGATATGTCGAAATATCAATACCGGTACCTAACATTCCTATCGGTTTTCCATTATAGTCAAAAACCGGCGCATTAATCCAAAGATTGGTTACTTTTAAATCCGCATTATAATTGATATTAAAGTTATAAACTTCCGTTTCGTACAATGTCATTGGATACCAGTAATTATCGGAGCTACTTGGATCAAGAGTGTACGATTCTATGCCGTTGTAATAAAATATTCTTTCTATATCGTTTACCCAAAAAATCAAATTAGATGCAAAAGCTTTGCGGTAAGATTCTAATTCTACGATAGCAATGGCTTTTAATTCAGCATCGTGGGGGTTAGAAAAATATCGCCGGATTAAAGGAGAGTTTGCCATCTTAACAGCAATAACAATTTCGTTATTTACGGAGGTTTCAAGTTTGATCCGTTCAATTTCCAGTATTTGAGACAATACATTTCCCTTGTTTGTTCGAATAATCTGCCGCATGGAAAAAATAAAAGTAATTGATCCTGCAAAAAAAATAAAAATAAAAAATATTACGGAAAAACTTATAAATTTACTCATTAGGGGCGGTTGATTTTTTTGAAAATCAATTTTTTCGGAAATAATTTTCATTTAATATGCTCCCTATTCTTTGCCGGCTAAATAAGCTGCAAAATCCGACGCTTCTTTTTCTGCTTTTTCAAAATCGCTATGCTGCACATATTCCATGATTGTATTAAGAATAACCTTTGATTCATTTGAACAATTTTCCATCTCCGCCAGAATATCAAGTACGCCCTTCCTGTCATAATCAGCGCACATTTCCTGTATGGAAAGCAGTTGTTTTTGCAGATACGCAATATCGTCTGTTCCGCCCGCTTCCTGTTCCGGCTTAAATTTATCCAAAAGACCGCGTAATTTATTAATAAATTCAGGAGTGGATTCTTTTATTTGCGCTGTATTTTGTTCTTTTCCTGCCTGTTCCAAATTATACGCCAGTTCAGACAACTCTAATTCGCCAATATTCCTAAGCGAACTTTTCATGCCATGAACAGAAATAGTAAAATTCTTTAAATCTTTGTCTGTTATATCGGCTTCGCCTTGACAAATATCTTCCAGTGTTTTAACGGCTTTATTGGCATCTTTAATAAAAGATTCTTTTAACAAAGAGCTCATCTCTGCATTGCTGTCTTTGTTGTCTGCTTCCGTTGCACCCATTTGCTTGCGGGCAGCTTCTATAACTTCCGGCGGCTGTTTGTCGCGAATAAATATATTCAGAACAGAGTTTAAATTGTATATATCTATGGGTTTGGAAATAAAATCGTCAAAACCGTTTTGTAAAAATATATCTGCCTGACCTACCACTGCATTGGCTGTCAGCGCGACAATGGGGGCTGTGTATCCCAAATCGCGGATTTGTTTTGTAGCCTCCATGCCGTCCATTACAGGCATCATGTGATCCATAAATACAATGTCATAAACCTTGCCGCTCTTTATTTGTTCGATTGCTTCCAGCCCGCTCATGACGCTTTCAAGATGCAGCCCGTAAGGTTTTAAAAGTCCGTCAACGACATAATGATTTGTTTCTACATCATCGACAACCAGAACTTTTCCGTAAGGCATTGGGTCGCGTATTACCTTTGCCCTTTTTTCGTTTGCCATATAGCGACCTACTCTGAACTGCTGCAGGTTTTCCACCATATCTTTACCCAGCACTTCTTCGTCCACCGTACCCTGCGGAAGCCTGATAATAAATTTAGATCCTTTGCCCGGCTCGCTTTCCACATAAATCTTGCCGTCCATAAGCTCCAATAAACGGTTAGTAATTGCAAGTCCTAAACCGGTACCTTCGATAGTACGCGTATGCTCCTCGTTAAAACGGGAATATTCGTCAAATAGTTTGGAAATTTGCTCGCTGGTTAAACCGCGTCCGGTGTCTATAATGGCAAAAACAAGAGTGACTCCTTCTGTTGTCGGTCCGGTAGTAGCCAACAGCGAAACCTTACCTTTATCCGTATACTTAAACGCATTGGAAAGCAGGTTGTTTAAAATTTGTTTAATACGAAGTTCATCGCCAATAAGTTTTGCCGGAATATTTTCATCTACCTGAATCTCAAACTCAATGGGTTTATTGCCCATCCGCATCATATTCAGATGTATGGCATCGTTTATTAAACTGGCAATACTGTATTGTGCCGGTATAATATCAATTTTACCGGCTTCTATTTTAGAGAAGTCCAGTATGTCGTTAATAATTCCTATAAGCAAATCGCACGACCTGCGTATTTTGTCTAATCCTTCCAGTGTTTTGTCGGGAAGATTTTCGTTTTGCAATAAGATTTCGGTTATGCCCAAAATGGCGTTCATTGGTGTACGGATTTCGTGGCTCATGTTGGCTAAAAAAGCGGATTTAGCGCGGCTGGTCATTTCGGATTCTGCCTGTTGTTTTGCCAGCTGCTTTACATTTGTTATATCCTGCACAACCTCGATAAACCCGGATATTTCCCCCATCAGGTCGTGCAGTATCTCGACATCAACTTGATAAGAAGAATCATGATGATTAAAGAAAGTTCGTTTTTCTCCGCGTTTGGCGCAGGCTGCTCCACATTCGTCGGTATTACATATACCGGACATCCAATTGCTGCATGGTTGACCATATATATCTTCGCGTTTTTTGTCTAAAAATACTTCTACCGCTTTATTGGCAAATGTCCAGTTCATGGCTGCATCTGTAACGGAAACAGGCAGCGGTATAGCGTCAAGAATGGATTTGTACCAGTGGGCATCTTCTTCGATCTTTGCCATTGTTTCTTCTATTTCGCGCTCCATCCGTTTTCTTTCTGTTATATCCATTAGCGCGCCCGCTGTTCTGATTGGCTGGCCTTGTATACCTCTGTGCGTAGTTCCCAGCGCGCGGAAATTACGGTATTCGCCGGTTTTTAACATAATACGACATTCAATGTCGTAAGGAGTATTTCCGGAATAATCAATAATATGCGCGGCTAAATCGTCGAGCGCTTTTTCTTTGTCTTCGGGGTGTATCTGTCTGCTCCAACTGTCAAGCATATTTGGAAAATCGTCCTCGCTGTCAAACCCAAGCATTTGACGGAATTCCTGCGACCATGTAAATTTATAATTGGAATCGGAAGGATCATCATTTTCGACATCCATATCCCATAACCCAATTTTAAGAGCATCGTTAGAAAGTTTGTATTTCATTATATCGTATTCATTGGAGCGGAACTGTTCTATCATCTGCATCTGGTTTCGGACTCTTAATTTTACAATCGCAGCAGAAAACGGTTTTGTTATATAATCTGCAACTCCCAAAGCCAATCCCTTTTCTTCGTCGGCAACATCACTAAGCCCTGTAATAAAAATAACAGGGATGTTTTGTGTTTTTTCGGAAGATTTAAGTTCTGCAAGTACAGCGTATCCGTCCATTTCAGACATAATAATATCAAGCAGAATAATATCCGGTAAATATTTATTAGCCGCTTGAATTGCCTTTAGCCCGTCTTTTGCCGCATAAACATTATAATCGGAATTCAGTATATGCGTGAGTGTTAAAATGTTTGAGTTTTCATCGTCAACTATAAGTATGCTGTTTTTTCTATTCTTATTCATTGTTTTAAACCGTTACAAGATTTATACATCTTGTGTATTAAGCCCTCCCCACATGGATTCACAAAGCAGCGGCGATAATTTTTCCAAAACAAGCGTTAATTCTTTTTCCAGAAGATTCATTTTTTCTTCCGGAACAGGAGCGGTGCCGTCTCTTAAAAGCGGTTCTATCTCTGCGGCAATGCTTCGCAGACTGGGCTCGTTTAACTGTCCTGCATTGCCTTTTAATGTGTGAACCAGTCTGTGCGCAAGTTTTAAATCGCCGGAAGAAATCGCCTCGGTAATTTTAAAAAACAAAGTCTGATAATTATTTACAAAATATGTTTGCAGCTTCTTGTGCAGTTCGTTCTGTAATTTTTCTAAATCATCTGTAACAGGAGCGCTTAAAGGCGCAAGATACTTCGATAAAATACACCACAATTCCTGAGACGAGAAAGGTTTGCCTAAACAGTCGGATATTCCGTTTTCTTTGTATTTTTCCACATCGCTAAGCATAACATTTGCAGTCATGGCTACTATCGGACTGCCCGTATTTAATTCGATAATTTTAGCGGTAGCTTCCGTTCCATCCATAACAGGCATAAACATATCCATAAAGATAAGATCGAAAGGTTTTTCGCCTTTTTGAATACGCTCCTTAACCATTTCTACGCCTATCTTTCCATTTTCCGCCGCAACTGTTTTAAGGCCAACATTGGCAAGATGGTCGCAGATTACTTCCTGATTCATCTGATTATCGTCACATACCAGAATCAGTCCGTTAAAATACGGTTTTTCCAGGGTATTAGAATCGTTATAATTTATAATATTAACATACGCATCTATTGTCTTAAATAAAATAGTAAATTTAAATGTACTGCCAACGCCAAGAGAGCTTTCCAATTCCAGTTTTCCTCCCATCAGCTCTACAATATTTTTTACTATTGCAAGACCAAGCCCTGTTCCGCCGTAGTTACGGGTTGTACTGGAGTCTGCCTGGGTAAAAGGATCAAACACTTTTTTGATCTGCTCTTGATTCATGCCAATACCCGAATCTTTTACTTCGAAATATATGGAAGCTTGATTATCATTCAGAATATCTATAGACGACAAGAGCCTTATTTTTCCTGTTTCTGTAAATTTTATGGCATTTGAAAGGAGGTTTATAAGCACCTGATAAAGTCTGACAGAATCGCCTATCAATTTTTTACCGGGCAGAGGGTCTACAAAAACTTTAAAATCCAGATTTTTTTCTTTAATTCCGGAATAAATAACAGATTGACATTGCAAAATTACATCCTGCAGATCGAACGGTACATTTTCCAGCTCTATTTTACCGGATTCTATTTTTGATATATCCAAAATATCGTTAATAATGCGTAAAAGCCACTTTGTACTGTCAACTATTTTTTCCAAATAATGCCTTACCTGAAGTTCGACTGTTTTACCAAGAGCAAGTTCCGCAAACCCTATAATGCTGTTCATGGGGGTACGGATTTCGTGGCTCATATTCGCAAGAAAAACCGATTTAGCAAGGCTTGCGGTTTCTGCAGTTTTCTTTGCTTTTTCCAGTTCGAATGTCCGCTGTTCAACAATTATCTTTAGTTTTTCCTTTGTATTGCCGCTTCTTATAAGAAGAACAAATATTAGAGCAAGTATTATGATTGACAAACCAATTGCACGAAACAACCAGGGACGCTGCGCTTCTATCAATATATACTCCCGTTCTTCTTCGGTTAATCTTATGGAAAGAGTATGCCGTAAATATTCGCTGTTTCCCCGATTGTTAAAATCGACCAAGTAACTGTTTATATCGCTTTGCATGGCTTTCTGCATAACTGAAATTACAGGTTCAAGCGCCGGGTTTTGGGTTGTCAGGGAAACCGAATTAAAATGGGGCGGAAAAAAGGGCTTGCCAATTATATCGTCGTAAAGATCAAGATGCACCTTAATGATATTCTCTGTAAAGTACGCATCTACTTCCCCTTTTTTCATAAGCTCGTAAGCATGGGTATAATCCCGCACATAAACCGGCTCGTACAGCGCAAGCTCCTCCAGAGATGACTGAAGTCTGCTATGCATTGTCGAGTTCATTAAAAAAGCATACCGCCTAGGACTTCCCGTAATTCTGAATACAGGTTCGCTGTCTATCATGGAAAAATAGTAAATTGTTCTTTCGGATATGGCTCCTTCTGTCATAAAATGAGTCAGCTTGCGTTCTTCGCTGGAAGTAAGGTCGCCGGTAAAATCAATCTCGCCGTTTTTAAGCCCCTCCAGCAAATCGCTCCACGAAAAAATCTCCGGTATAAACGGAATACCAAACAATTTTGTCAGCCATTCGCATAAAAAGACCGTGCTTCCCCCTATTTCGCCATTAATATTGATAAATGCCTCGGTGCTGGATGTCATCCCAAACACAAAAGAGTCTGTAGAAACCTTTAGTGCTTCAATCGCGGCGATTTCATCGCTTGTTATACCGGGAATATCACGATATGAAGCTAAAACCAATGGTTTATCGGATTGATTTTCAGTATTACCACAGCCTAAAAGCATGATTGACAATAAAATAGCAGAAAATATCGAAAACATCCGTTTATAAATCGTTTCCATAAATAAAGGTCTCCTGTACGA
>JAITUR010000036.1 GCA_031286205.1 Treponema sp. | reverse complement strand
GTAACCTGAATCTATAATAAACAAAACCTGCTGATCTTTTTCTTCCTGATAATTTTTTACAATTAACTTAAGCCTGCCGTCCAGCATACGGTTGCGCGCGCTTGCCCGCCAGTCTATCAGCCTTATAGAGTCTCCGTTTTGGAAATCCCGTAAACTTTCAAAATCCATTCCTTGTCCGCGTTTGCGGATTTTACGGATTTCGCGGATTTCGCCTTTTTCCAGTTTGCCTTTTAGTTTTGCTCCCCGTGCAATTTGTTTAAAATTGGGGTAAGTGCGCCCCTTGCTTGTAACTTCGTGCGTTACACGGATTTTCCAAAAGCGTAAAGGCGAACCCAATAAAAATTGCAGTCCTTCAAAAAACCATGAACCTCTTTCGTTAGGTATAAGCGTGTATTCAAAAATAAGAGTGTCTGATTTTGACAAAGTATGTTTTTGCAAACCTGCAACTTTACAGGGGAAAATATCGGAGCTCATGGAATTGGGATGAAGATCAAAAAACCAGATAGGAGAGGGAAGTATAGGTCTTCCTGTTCTGTTAATAAAAAGTTTTACCTTTACAGTTTCGTCCTGCGCAAAAGATGAGGGTATTTCCCGTCTTGCCTGTAAACGATCCCCAAGCAAAAGAAGCAAGAGCATATCAATTAAAAATAAAAAAAATATTCCAATTCCTGTTATAAACCACGCAATGTAGATTATGTTAAAAAGAAAAGCAACACATCCTAATATCATATAGAGAAGGGTTGCAGTGAACAAAGCTCTGCCCGGAATAAGCAAAAGCCGGCTATTCTTCATTGGTTATTCCCTTTGGCGCTTCTATTTTTTGAATAATATTTTCTATTACATAGTTTGTGCTTAAACCTTCCAGCTCACTTTCTGCCGAAAGAGTCAGACGGTGCGCAAGCACCACAGAGGCAACGGCTTTTACATCGTCCGGCAGGGTAAAATCTCTGCCGTCAAGAAGGGCACGGGCACGGGCGCAGCGAATAAGCGCAAGGCTTCCTCTGGGACCTGCGCCGTTTTCTACGGCAGGCGTATCTCTTGTAGCAGCTGCCATTCGTACCGCATAATCAATTACCAGCGGATCTGTTCGCAGAGAAGCTGCAAGATTTTTTATTTCTGTAAATGCTTTGGTATTTAAAATGGTTTTTACCCCTTCGATGGAAAGTTCCGCGCCTGTAGAGCCGTTTAAAACTTCGGTAACTATCGTTTTTTCTTCTTCTATCGATGGATAATCGGCAATAACCTTCATTAAAAAACGATCCTTCTGCGCATCAGGCAATGGATATGTTCCTTCGTGTTCAAACGGGTTTTGTGTTGCTAAAACCATAAAGGGATTCGGCAATGAATGGCTTTCGCCGTCAAGGCTTACCTGAAACTCCTGCATTGCTTCGAAAAGCGCAGCCTGGGTTTTGGCGGGAGCGCGGTTAATTTCGTCCGCTATTAAAAAATTGGTAAAGACAGGACCTTTGCGCGTAATGAATTTCCCTTTTGCAGGATCCAGCATTATATTTCCGGTAATATCGCTTGGCATAAGATCGGGCGTAAATTGAATACGCTTTGAATCTCCGCCAATTGCCTTTGCAAGCGCACGAACCAGCAAAGTTTTACCCAAGCCCGGCACGCCTTCTACCAGAAGATGCCCGCCTGCAATTAGGGTAATAAGAGCATTCTCTACAAGTTTATGCTGGCCAATAAAGACTTTAGAGATTTCGTTTTTTACTTGTTCAAGTTTTTCCGCTGTTTTTTCCATTGTTTTCACCTTTTATTTTTCTTATTTCTTCATCGTAATAGTATAAACCTTTATACTTTTTTAAGAAACCGATTTCTGCCGCAAATCTTTCTTTTATTGGGCGGGCATTACTTTGTTTTTCCTCTTTTACAAGTCCAAAAACAGGAATTACCATCCAAAACCCGAAGAATATTAAAAGAATTACGGATACTAAAACAGGAACGATATTTCCTCTCTGCATAAGCGCACCCAAAAGTTTTTTAGGTATCTTTTCTTCTCTTGTATATAGTACAAAGAGTATGCCTGTTTCATTTGAGCGAGCGCCTATTAAATCCCATGCCAAGTGTGCATTTTTTTCTTCGTCAATATAATGGTTTTGCATAAAAAGCGGCTGCCCCAGTATTGTTAAAGAACCCTTGCCCATTTCTATTCGTATTAACCGTATATTATTGTGAATATCGTTAACAGTATAATAATCTTTGCCGTCTTCTATTTCGAATTTGTATCTCCAGTGAAAATTCGGAGTGTTTTCATCTGTATAGGTATAATAATTGGGAGTTGTTTCTACGGTAATGCCCATTTTTGCAATATAATCCATAAAAACATATTTGGAATTATTTAAATCCGTAGTATCTAGACAGACAATTAAATTATTGCCTTTCTTAATCCATTCTGTTAATGAAGCTTCTGTATCTTCTTCGTATAAATAACAATTAAATTCTAAAATAACAATTGTTTCTTCTTCTCCTGTAAAATCAGGCAGAGAAAACCAAGAATCTTTATTTACAGGGCGGCCTATTTCTTTAAGCCATCGTTCCAGGGCAAGGTAATTATTTGCATAATATTCTCTTGTTGGCGGCACATTTTCTTTTAATTGAATAATTTCGAAATAATGAAAGAAAAGAAAAACAAGAATGAATAAGCCAAGAATAACTGCAATGCATATAAGTATTCGTTTATCCATTTTCTGCCTCTTTAGCTAAAAAAAGCGATTCGCAAAAAACAATGGCTTCTTCGAAACTTCCATCCGGCGGAATCCGTCCTGCATATGCAAAATTAACCCATGTTTTTATTAAAGATCTAAAGTTTTTATATTCGTCGGAGCCTTCCAATTTGGCATTTACTATATTTGCACAATCGTTTTCGGTTGCGTTTGGCGGAAAAACAATTCCACGGTAAAGCTGAAACATTAATATTGCCGCTGCTGTACAGTGTCCCCATGCCATGCGTAAATATTTTTTATCGGAGTCGCTGTTTTTATAAAACTCCACTGCTTTTTTAAGAATATCCTGCGGGTCTTCCTGTTGAATCTCCGAAAAAATTGTAAGTGTAGGTTTTATTTTTATTGCAGTATTTTTTTTCTTAAAGTACCGGCGGGCAACAAAGAAAATTATTACAGCCAAAACAATAGATGCCAAAATAATAAAAACCCTTAACCCGGATGCAAAAATAAGCCTAAGGACATTTAAAAATTTATTATAATTATAATTTATTATAACTATATTTTCTTTTTCTTCCGGCGGGTTTTTTAGTCTTATATTCCATGAATCTTTTTCGCTGCCAAAATCAGGAGAACTAAGGACTTTTTCCAGTTTTTCCAAAGGTATGTCTTGGGCGGATACCGCAGACGGGACAAAAATAAATAAAAGGCAAAATATAGATAATATTCCAAGTATTTTTTTCTTTTTAAGTTTTTCTGCAAAACCTTTAAAAATAATTTCTATGTCCCATCCTTCAACTTCGATTCTGGAGTTTATGTAAACGCCAAAACCCATGCAGACATAAATGGTTTCCACTAAAATATAGTTAAAGCACCATAAAGCAAAAAAGTAAATTTCCGCATTAATAATAAAATCTGTAGAAAAGAAATCGAACTTTTTTCCTATGGTGTTAGCCATCATTATAATAAATAAAAATTCTCCGGCTAAAAGGGCAATCTCCATAGCAAGCCCCCAAAAGGTTAAAATAAAACTGTATCCAAGTCCGCCTTTGTCCAAAAGTTTTTTTCGCTGCGAGTATTTATTTATACTTTTTGTTGATTGTTCCAATACGCGCAAAGGCATGGTTGAGGATCTAAATGGAGAAAAACGCCGCCAAAGAAGATCGCCTGCCAGTCCGCTCTTAAGAGTTTTTCCCAGTCCTTTGAATAATCGTTTTAATGTTGCCTTGGACTCAAAAAACCGTATTGATATTACATGCAAAATAAGCCTGTCAAAAAAAGGTTTAAGATACCACATAAACACCCACGAAAGGTATTGCATTTTTCCCGGAAGCATTCGGAAAGCAAAAGCGCAAATCCAAAAAGGAATTGCAAAGAAGATTATAAAATATGCAAAGTTTTTCCGCCAAAGAACAATGCCGGAGTCTGCGGCTTCGTATGCATCTTTTCGTTTTAAATATCCTTCAAACGGTAGATGCATCTTTTTTTCCTGCAAATAAAAAATAAATCAATAATAATATCCATAAACTTGTGCCGACACCAATACGGAGATAAAATGGCAGCGCGTGTCTGGAAGACCAAAATGCTTCTATGGCAGCGGCAATAACAAGCATAAGTGTACTGCCCGCCATAATTGGCAGCGCATCTTGCCCGGCTTTTTTTATGGAAGCTGTGCGGGTTAATCCCTTTGTAACAAAGAAACTATACCCCATAAGCAGTCCTGCATAACCGCTAAAGACAATCGCTGTAAGTTCAAAGGAGCCATGCGCAATTATAAAAGATAATAAATTATTGGCAAAACCGGCATTGTACAAATGCCCAAAAACAATTCCCAGAAAACCGCCGTTAAAACAAATAATAAATATGCTTCCTATACCGGCTATTATTCCGCTTGCAAAAGTTCTAAAAGCAATGGAAATATTGTTATAAATGTAATACCCAAACATATCAGCATCATTTGTTACATCGCGCGGTTTTAAATAAAAATAGCTTTCATGATTGTACATTTCTTCCAGCTGAGACAAAGAATATTCAGATAAAAATTCTTTTGAAATATCAGGAAAGCGAAGACAGAGAAAGCCAAAGAATCCCGCAAGTCCGTAAAAAAGAAGCGTAACCGCAAGAATACCCCGCCACTGGGAGCGGACTTTTTGCGGGAATGTATTTAAAATAAAATTAACGGATGCTTTTACCGGCCATGTATGCTGTTTGTATAAAATTTGATTCCCTTCGTTTACCAGGTTGTTTAGCCGTTCAATTATTGCAGGATCAAAACCGCATGCTTTTGCAGTATTAAGATCCTGAGTTAACTCTCTAAACATAAGAATAAAAGAAACAGCCCCTTTTTTTAAATTGCTCCTTTTTTCCATAATAAGTTTAGAAAATTCATCCCAGGCGGGTTCTCGCCTAAGTACAAAGCTTTGTTCTGTCATGGAGCTTTCCCGCGGGAGATAGAAACTCCGCCCGATAAATGACTTGCAATTCCCAAAAGATATTCCGCATTCGTTAATTTGCTTGTTTGATTCCGAAGATAGGGCGCGTAAATTCCGGCAATTTCATTAGCTCTGGATTCGCCCAAAAGAGGGTAACGCCGCGCAAAATTTAAGACAGCCTGTTTTTCGTCATAAGAAAGCGAAAAGGGCGGGACAATGGGCGTGTAGCCCGAAAGAAAATTAATTGTATTTTTATGAAAAGAACCTGATTGCGTATAAACAACCACAGTATTTCCCGCCCAATCTCCAATACGGCGGAAGCCGCTGGAAATAGTCATGGAAAGAAGCGCTATGTGAAAAAGATAGCAGAAAGTGTCCGCAAAACGCAAAAGATTACGAATAAAAGAAGCAGAAGGGTCTACGGGAGAACCGTCGCTTTTAACCACTCTAATTCCTGCCATGCGTTTTCCCAGACTTCTTCCGCTAAATGCAAGTTCACAAATAACATGATAAAACCAATCAAGGCAAAAGTTTAAAATTAAAAATATCCAAATACCAAACCGCCAGGAAAAAAAATGCTCCCAAATAAAATAAATTCCGATTATAATAATCCACTTAAAAACAACATCAATTACATAAGCAAGTGTTCTTACAGGAAGACCTGCCGGAACCATAAAAAATTTTATCCCTTCCGGAGTAAGAGCTTCCAGCGAAGAATCAAAATTGTTGTTTTTTTCCATGATATTAAAAATTGGTAAGTACGCCGGCAATTCCGGCAATAATCATAATAATTAATAAAACAGGTACTAATGCAAGAGAAATAATATAAAGAATACCTGTAAATTTCCAGAAAGATTTGTTGTTTTTTAACGCTTCTTCAAGATCATTAACAGAATTGGTGAATCTATAATTGCGGATTTTTTGCCCGAATTTATATGTAAAATGAGCGGGTAAAAATAATAATGCGCCAAAAGGAATGTAAAGCAGAAAAAGAGCCCCAAGCCCGGCGGCTCCAAAAACACCACCGGATAAATCAAGTGCCGAGTCAGCGGCAAGCATTCCAAGCGCTCCAATAATTCCTCCGAACACGGTAAAGCCGGCTCCAATATAACCAAGAATGCCGACAAATCGCAGCCAAGGAGAAGCTTCGTTTAAATACTTAAGCATATTTGTAGTTAATTCGATACCTGTATTTTGATTCGCCTGCGGAACAATTTGAGTTTCCGGACTTTGATAAGGATTTGTAAAATCTGACATTATTATTTCCTTTATTTATGCTCTTTTGTTATTACGCCTTGAGCTTACAAAGCGCGAGAAATCGTTAATATTCTTAACAATAATTCTGTCCGGGAAAATTTCCACGCGTCTTTGATTGGTAAAGTGTCCCAAAATATCCCTGACTTCGTTTACGCTCATTCCTGCCCAGTGCGCTACGCCCTCTACAGTTGTTTTAAACTCGCGCCTTTCTGTAGTTTTATCTATATCGGGCTGAGTTTCGTCCAGCATAAGGAACACATCGGCAATTTTTGCCTGCGGTTCCTGTAAAGTAAGAATCATAAAGCGTCTTTTGGAATCGTAAATTCTTTTACAGAACATCTTTAAAAGTTTAAGCGCAATCTGCGGATTCCCCAGCAAAAGAATTTCGAAGTTTTGCGAATTAAATTCAAGTACTTTTACTTCGTCAAGCGCAATGGCGGTTGCCGAACGGGGGGAGCTTTCTAAAATTGCCATTTCGCCGAACATTTCGGACGGATAAAGAATATCCAGTGTTCTTTCTATATCTCCGACAAGTTTTACAAGCTGTACTCTGCCGGATTGGATAAGATAAAAAGTATCGCCAAGTTCAAACTCGGAAAAGATTATTTCGCCTTGATGAAATGTACGCGAAAACCGGCCAAATGCCGCTAAATCCATTGCCATCTTACATACCTCCTATGGTCGATAGGGCTCTTTTTACTTTTGCTACCATCTCATCATCGTCGCTTGAGCACATGGAAAGAATTTTATTATAAAAAGCCTCTGCTTGATCTTTTCTGCCTGATTTTTCGTTGCATTGTCCCATAATGAACATAGCTTCTTTTAAATCAGGGTGTTTAGGATACCTTGTAAGCATATTTGTAAAATATTTAATGCTGTCTTCGAACTTATTTAACAGGAACATACATCTTCCAATTTCGAACGATGCCTTGGCTGTCCATTCCGGATCGGCATTGCTGTCAACTATAGCTTTAAACGCCGTAAACGCATCTTGATACCTGCCTTGCGATGTTAAGCTTACGGCATCGTAGTAGGATTTTGCCGCCTTGTTGGGATCCCCGGGCGAAGAAGCAGGCGAACCTGCCGGAGCAGGAGCCGCAGCTGCGCTGGTTACCGCAATGCCCGGTCCCTTGCCGTCTCCAAAACGGGACAGCGAGTTTTCCGCAACTTCCAAATTCTTAGAAGCCTGAATAGCGTTATTTCCCGAAGGATAAAATGTCAGGTAACGGCTGAATACATGTTTTGCATGAGTAAACCTTTTATTTTTAAGATAATATTCTCCTACAGCAAAAAGACCGTCTGCGGGCGAAGCTTCTTCTTTTGCCATAACTTTGGATACTTGCTTATGCACACGCCTCATTTGATTGGAAAAAACTTTAAGCATCTTTAGAATTATTCTTGAATTGGCGGTTGCGACAGCTTCGAATTCGGGTACTGTAAAAACCATAACCGCCGTTTCTGACAGGGCAACAGCGTTTTCTTCGCGAGGATAACGCCCCAATGCGGACTTAACCCCAAAGAATTCTCCGGGTTGTACAGGATCGCGGACATCGGCTCCGGTTTCAATATCCTGATAAACCAGGCTTACTTTCCCTGATTGTAGAATATAAATTTTATCTGCCGGATCTCCCTGAAAGTAAATAAGAGAACCTGAACGGTATTGCAAAGGTTTTGGCATTGTTTCCCCTTTATTATTACATTGTTATGCCGGCTCGAAAGGCAAGTAGTCCAATTTCTTTTTAAAGCCGACTTTTTCCCTGATCTTGCGGTAAAGAGCCGCAGGATCGCCTTTTACAAACATTGCTTTGCTTCCAACTTTTATTTCCGTATAACCTTTGGGCAGAGCGCTGTTATCAAAAATATCAACAAAACGCATTTCGCCGTATATCGGCGTTCCTGCCAATATTAAAAGCTCAATTTCCTTCATGGATGCATCAATTAAATTTTCATAAGGATTTTCTTTTTTTGCTTTTAATACAAGGATATCGCCCGATTTTCCTTCGTCGAGAGTGCCGATTTTATCCTGCATCTTGAATGCTTTTGCCGCATTTATTGTTACCATCTCGAATATTTTTTCCGCCGGTAAATCTTCGCCGTAAAGGCTGCGGTAAAGTTCCCTGTCGTATTTCATTTCTGCAAGAAGATTTGCAGAACCTGTCGCAGAAGAATCGGTGCCAATCGTAACATTAACGCCTGCGTTTATCATTTTGCGGATTTTCGCGGTTACATTAAACATAAACATATTGGAAAAACCGCACCACGAAACACTTGCTCCCGCTTTTGCAACTTTTTTAATATCATTATCGCTAAAACCAATACAATGCACAAACAGACAATGATCATTTAGGACATTCATTTTTTCCAGAGTTTCCAGATTGTACATGGATTCATTATCGAAGCCTTCGGAAAGATGAGTAATAAAAGGCCAGTTGTTTTTTACAGCCCGTGAATGTTCAATCTCGATACCTTCGCCCCATTTTAAATCGTACGAAGTGCTTTCATGGGCAAGACAGTATTCTTCGATTGCCCTGATTGGCAGGGTAGGCAGAATACTGCTGTTTAAATCGTGAGGGAAGTGATCATTCACTGTAGTTACGCCGGAGAAAAGACATTTATAACCGGAAAGAGCGTAAAGATCTTCTCTGCTTAACTTGGATCTTTCTTCGTAAGTTTTTGACGCTTTCAGATCGTTATCCCACGGCAGCCATGTAAGATAGAAGCTGCCTTTTTTTGGACCCACAGCAGGTCTGTAATTTCCCTGCAAATGATCATGGGTATTGATAAGAGAAGGATAGACAAATGATTTCTTCCTTAAACTGATTTTTTTGCGCGACTCTGCCGCGATACCGCCCGGAGATACTATTTTATCTCCTTTTACTCCCAAATCACCGGTATGTACTTCTTTACCGGGAGACACTATCATCCCGTTTTTTAATACATACTCCAACACTTAAAACCGTCCTTTTCGAGAATTTCGTCCTATACTCTTATTTTAATCAATTTTTCTCTATAGATCAACAATCTAATGTATAAATCCATAGAAATTGATACAATATAGATAATGGTAGATCTTCACACTCATTCCAATATTTCTGACGGGGAACTGCCCCC
>JAITUR010000017.1 GCA_031286205.1 Treponema sp. | reverse complement strand
CTAACCTGTAAATTTGCCTTGTCCAGCGCTTCTTTTACAACCGTATAAATCCATTCTGTATGTTTTCGGCTTGCAATTTCCGGCACTACCCCGCTCCACGGCGCATGAAAAGGAATTTGTGTAGCAATTATATTAGAGAGTATTTTTTCCCCGTCCTCGACTACCGCGGCGGAACATTCATCGCAAGATGTTTCTATACCCAAGACCTTCATATTTCTAGTATATTCCATATAATGCGGCAGATGCTAGGGTTTTTATAAGATATTTGGTTGGGAGGTATGTGTTATTTACCGGTTATTTTAATATTTCGCCGACGGTTTTTATCGAGTAACCTTCGATGATCAATCTGGGGTAATGTTCGGCTAAAAGAGGCGCAAGCGCGGGCGACCATGTGTGGCCTATCATTATTGCGGTTCCATTTCTTTGCGCTCTTGCAAGACCGCTTGTAAGAAATCGCTGCATACTTTCTTTGTCCTGTTCGTTATCAAGAAACACATCCCTCTCCGCAATTTTCATTCCAAGACGGCGGGCGGCAGCAGGAGCCGCTGTTTCTACAGATGTCCGGGAATCCAGAAAAAAGATATTGTTCTCGGAACAAAATGCAAGAATTACTTCCATCATTTGCTGGTTTGTTGTTATTTTTGAACCTTGATGATTATTCATTCCAACAACAGGTCCGACTTCTTCCAGATTTTTTTTCAGTATAGATCTAATTTGATCCGCATTCATATTCGAATAAATTGCGCCGGGGCCGGGATTCTGTCCGCCTACTGCTTCCATAGGTTGATGCAATAAAACCTCTTTTCCTGCGGCTCGTATCCGGCGCGCAGCTTCCGCGGAATACGGCAGCCCCGGCAATACAGCAATTGTAATTTGTCCCGGGATACGCAGGAATGGATCCAGTTCTGTAAGATTGTTCCCCGCATCATCTATCACAAAAGCAACAGACCCCATGTTTGTGGTTCTTGTTGTTATACCGGATGTAATTGTTGTTCCGGAATTTGGAGCCGATGCAATAGGAGCAGAATTGGCAGTATTTTCTACAGGAGCCGGCGGAGGTTTTACTGTATCGGGTACTGGCGGGACAGAAACAACCGGCGGAGTATTTATAACAGGTGTTTCTTGCACGGTAATTTCCGCAACCGGAGCAGCCGGCGGCTGTTCGATTGCAACGGCGACTGCGGCGGCATCCGGAGTTTTTTTTGAATTATTGTAAATCATTATGACGGCAAAAGATATACAAATTGACGCGACAATAAGCGCGCAGACAAGTTGAAAAGCCCTAATTGCATCGGTTTTAACTCTTGATCTTTTTCTGGAGGTTTTGGTAGTCTTTTTCCCGGCACTAGACCGTTTCCGAGGCTTTTTCATTATTTGTTATAGTATCGACAGAAAACAGGGAATAAAACTAAAAAATACTGTTAGAATAATGATAGTGATATTGAACTATTTCACTAAATATGCGATATTATAGGTATGACAGAGTTTGTAAAAGGCATGAATTCGATAGGTCAGCTTTTCCCTGCCCCAATCTCATATTCAGATTACCCCTCGCCTCATTCTGAATGGAAAGGCGTTGCTAACTCTTTTCGTCAAGCCGGAAATTCAATATGGACAGCTATAAAAGAGTTCTCAGATGCCCAGCGGGAAAATAAGCAGGATACGAAGAAAACTTATGCCTAATAATCAACCCGATAAAAAGTCACAACAAGGAAAACAAACCTTAATTATAGCCCGCCAAGAAGTAAGTGAAACATTTCAAGGACCTCTTCCTGATCCGGTAATGCTGGAAAAATACAAAAACGCCGACCATTCTTTTCCGGAGCGCATTATGCGTATGGCGGAGGATCATAATAAAGCTGATGTTAATAGCAAAAACAGAATTTCCATGTCCAATTTAATTATACCTATACTTGGTCAGATATTTACTCTTTTACTTGGGGCTGGAGGCATCCTTGCATGTGTATTTCTTGCTAAAGCAGGGTACACAGGTGCTGCCATCGCTGCAATAATGAGTAGTTTTTCTCCAATAGTAATTGGCGCTTTTAGAAATCTGCGCCTAAAAAATTAATCGCTTCCCTCTCCCCTTACCTACCAAGCATAATCAATGCTATAAAAATATACTCAAGCCTTCAACGAAAGCATCTATTCCTTTTTTTTACCCCATGCATAACCAATGCTATAAAAATAAGCAAAAAGATGAAAGCTTTCATCAAGATCGATATTTTCACTCAAAATAAATCCCGTTTTAAGACCGAATCGTATAAAAAATCCGCCTGCTCTACCGATATCGATTTTCCAGCCTATTTCCTGAAACAATGCTAATCCGGGTCTATGGTCTATGACTGTATTCCCATATTCACTATAAATAGGAGCAAAGTAAGGGCCCAATCCGGCGCCTATAAAGAATGTCTTCCCAAAGGGATAAAAATTATACATTGCATCGACTCCGGTTATATAGCTCTCCGTAAACAGATCAAAACCATTAAAATAATTTACACCTATCGAAGTTCTGGGGCTTAACATTCTTTCATACCTTATGTTGGCTCCAACAGCACCCCCTTCTATAGAAAGCCAGTTATTCCGTGCATCAGCCGATTTAGGCTCGCGGTCGGACGGAGGAGGCGTATTTCTTCGATTATCGTCGGCACTGATTACCGCATAAGAATCGGAAGCGCTCCGTGTACCAGTATCCTGTATATTAAAAGTTCTCCACTGAGTTGCTTCGCCGGGGCGGTCAAGAATATCTATGGGGATTATGCGAAAACGGTATTGTCCCGGCGGTAAAGAAACTTCCAAAAAAAGCGCTGCGGTGGATTCCCGCAAAAAGTTTTGATAAGTTCCGTTTTCCGATCTTTGCACCTCTACTGTGTAACGCAGAGCGTGTTCGCCTCCGCTCCAAACAAGCCGCCTTGTAACATTGGATTGCGCATGCAGAAACTGCGTCATTCCAAAAAACAACAATGCCGCTAAAATTATCATACTTATCTGTCTTTTAATTTTCATTTTTTTCTCCTTTATAATTTTTGCTATCTAACCTGAATACTACCAGGCAAAAGAATGTCCATAAAAAATGAGCTTTCTGCTATATTGCCTCTGCGGTTTATTAAACCGCCTGCTCCTGTAGTTATTGCTTCTACCTGCCAGATAAAAGTTCCTCTGTCCAAAATTCGTAAATCGTCAAGTATATATTGAGGATAATTTATTGGCTGTGTACGCAAAATTTGCCGCCTGCCTCCATCGGTCTGATGAAAAAGGGTAAATATGTAGGCATCTGCTCCCTGTACCGCCCGCCAGCTAAAGTTGATAGTTCTTTGTGCCTGTAGATCGCTCATGGTATAACGACGGCCGCTTGCAGGCTGCAGATTCTGCGGAGCGGATAAAAGAGCAGCCGACTGCGAAGATTGTCCCGCTGTTCCGGAAGCGGCAACAGATGCCGGCATTAATTCCGGCGGTACTTCCGTTAAAAACCAATCCGCCAAACTAAGATTTTTTCCCTGTTCGTCCGCCGTTTTTTCTATAAAAAAATTCACGGATTGCGAAAAAGAAGACTCTCCTTTATAAACGGCAGGGAAAACCGGCTTTACCCGCCAGTACCATGTTCCTTCTCCAAGATCGGAGCTTGTAAAAAAAGTTACTTCGCTTTCCCTGCGTATCTGCGGCACGGCAAATTCGGAAGAATCACAAATTTCCAAAATGTAGTTTATTGCTTCGTTTGAATGATCCCACTGAAAATTCATTACAGGCAATTCGTCCGTATAACGATAAACACTGCTTGCGGCGGGGCTTTGCAAACGGGCTCCGGCTCCGTCTATTACCGAAAATCTGCCTTCGTCAAAAACATCGCCTTTGTTTAACAGCCGCCAATACCACACACCATTCGCAACAGGAACTTCTGTCTGTACGCTTAAATTATTCCGAACATGAACAATCCGCCTAAAATTTCTGTCGGAGGAAATTTCCAGACGCAATAAATCTTCGGCGGCAAGTTCCCCCCTATTCCACATAAAACCTACAGGAAGGGGATCTTGAGTATCGTTAAGAAAACGCGCATTGGGAACAGGCTGTCTTACCGTGTCCTCGTCCGTATTCTGCAAACCTTTTCCCGCTTGAATTTCCGCGTCTCCTGCAGGCTGTATTTGCTGCCCATCGACATTTAAGGTTATTTTTTTGCCTTCTTCCTGCATGGCAAGAAAAAGTCTGCCTTCGTTAAGTAAAATTTGTATACCCCTGTCCGATGTGTGCGTTATGCGAATAAGCGTATTTTCGTCCAGATCTATACTGCTGCCGTCAAAGTACAAGGTTGCGGCGGAATCTTCCGCAACACGGATTAAATCTCCAAAAAATACGGGCGATTCATTGGTTAATCTGTCCCAAAGTACCCTGTCAGACAATCTCCGCTGGACAACATTTCTTTTTACTACAACAATACCGACAGGTTCGACATTTCGTACATTGATAGTTTGCAATAAATCTTTTGCGAATAAAATAATACCCAATATAAAAATAAATATAAACGATACAGAAACTATTAAATCTACTTTGCCGAATTTTTCCGGCAGTAAAGAAGACTTATTCTGTTTTTCCGGTTTGGTTATTTCAGTTGTTTCCATTGGTTCCGCCTATTTTGTATTTTTTTTCGTCCGCGTTAACATTTACCTTGGAATTATCCGGGGTTTGTATTCCCAAAAGTTTGCGTACATCGGAGAGAGTTTTGGGTCCGCTGTCAATATCCTTAAAATTAACAACGGCAAATATTCGTACGGATTTTTCCTTGCCTTTTACCGTTACCGGCGGCATTTCTTCTGTTATGAATTTATCTCCTGTTAAACGCCATGTTTCTTCGGAAATTAGAATATCCGCGCCAAGAGGTTTTGTAAGAGCTTCTATTCTGGAAGCAAGATTTACAGGATCTCCTATAACCGTATATTCCATTCGCATATCGCTTCCAAGCTGTCCTGCCGTAACAATGCCCGTATTAATACCGCAGCCTATCATAATTGGCGGGTCGGAATGGTCGGCAGGGTCGCGCGCTTTGTTCATGTCATATAAAATTTTACGCATCATTAACGCGGCATTAACACAATTAAAGGCATCTTTCTCCGGGCTTCCCGCAGTGTAAGCAGTACCCCAATGAGCCATTACCGCATCTCCAATAAATTTATCCACAACGCCGTTTGTTTTTTCTACACAATCAACCATTCCGGTAAAGTAGCGGTTTAACCAATGGACAATACGGTTGCTGGCATCTTCCCCAAAAACATTTGTAAAGTTTTCCGACTTTGCCGTAAAGTCGCGAATATCGCTAAAGAAAATTGTGGCATTTTTGGGAAGCCCGCCGGGTTTAATTTCGCCGCGCATCGCTTTAACGGCAATTTCTTTATTTGTAAATCTGCCAAAGATATGCAAAGCGGAACACATCTTCTGAAAACTTCCGGTTAAAACGCCGATCTCGTCGCCGCTTTTTGCCTCTAACGGCATATCAAAAGAACCGCCCTCGATATTTCGCGCGACAACAGCCAGCGCCTTTAGCGGAATAGAAATTGTTTTGGAAAAGAACCAGATAAGAATAATGGAAATACTTAAAACAGAAATTGTAAGATAAATATTGCGCCGGGCGGCAGCGCCTAACTCTTCGAATACTTTATCGTATTCGATTCCGGTAATCATTACGGCTCCCGCTATATTTAACCTTGTAAAAGAAACAAATTGCCGTGTAATTTTTTGTTTACCCGTACCGGCAAGCTCGTCTTTGGTTTGTAAAAGTTTAAAATCGGATTTAACAAGTTCTTGCCTGCTTTTATGCGGGCTGTCTAAAATGGATCGAATATAATTTTCTTCGGATAAATTAATGCCGGCTTGCACAAGGGAAAAATCGGCGTAAGAAAGAATATCGCCGTCGCTGTTTATCATATAAGATTGATTAAGACTAAATCCTAAATTCTGATTAAAGTTTTCGAAAGAAAAAAGAGCCGCCGCTACTCCCCCGCCCCGCCAGGGAAAAAACAAAGCCATAAAAGGCCTTGTAAAATAAGGCGCGGCATTTACAAGAACAGTCTCGCCGCGTACCGCGCGTCCAATGGCGCTTCTTTGAGTATGAAAATAAGCATCGATAAATTCAGCTTCTGTTTCCTGCTTTACAAGAAACTGCCTGTTATGCAAAACCTGCGGACTTCTTCCCGGGGTAATATAAAAAACAGATGCAATTTCCGGGTTTTCGTTAAAAAAGAAATTAACCGTTTCCCGCGCCAAAGCGCTGCCTGCCCCCGCCGTAGTAAGCACCTGCATTAACATTCTGGAATTGGAATGAATATTTATAAGGTGCATTTCCGCTTCCACAGCAAAACGGCGGTTTATTTCGAAATTATTTTCTTCCGCCGAAACCTGCAGATTCCCCGTATTAATCCATGATACCAAGGCGGTAATGGAACCCAGAGACACTATTACAATGATAGAAATTAAAATTATCAATTTTGCGCCAATGGGAAAACGAACTGTTACTGAATCGGTCTTCATAAAAAATTAACCCCTGTTTTTTATAAATGAAAAAACCGTAGAAATTACCTTAATTTAAAGTAATCTTACAGTTAAATTATATTCTTATGGGTATGCTATGTCAACATAAATTATGTCCCCAGAGGACATTGTGCAGTGTACTTTATACCTAATAGTATATAATGATGACCTTAAAGCAGATTTTTATTCGAAATTTAAAGGAATTTCGTAAAAAAGAGGGGTTTTCCCAAATGAAACTGGCGGAATATTGCGACACTACCACCAGTTATATTGGACATATAGAAAGCGGCAGGAAATTTCCGTCTATGGATATGATAGAAAAAATAGCAAAAAACCTTAAGATAGAGCCGTATCTTTTTTTTGTTAACCGCGCGGAACATAGCCCCGGCGCCGCTGAAAGCGCCTACCCTAAGCTGCCGGAATCAATGAAAAACGAAATAAAAAGCAAAATTGATCAGTCAACGGGCAAAATAATCAGCGAAATACTAAGTAATTACTAATCATAAAATCGATAAATATAGAAAAAATAATCCGATAATTTAATTATAAATGAAAAGGTTATTTTTGATATTCTTTTTTGCGGCTTTCGGCTCTTTGTATGCCCAGGATTTAACTATCGCAAGCGGGGATTTACTCCTGGAAATGCGGGCGGATGGCGGGTTTCACCTTTTTATTCGCAAAAAACCGGATATTTCGTCCGTACTTTTAACCGAAACAACCAGAGACCCCAACTTACAGGCCGATAACTATGCCTACCGTGCAGGCGAATGGAACGCTGTTAATGGAAATGAAATTCGATACCTCGATGGCAGACCTATTCCAAGAGAAAGCCGGATTTACTCCCTAATTTCTTCCACTGTCGTAAACCACCCCGCGCTTGGGCAGGCTTTTCATATTTATATTCCATATATACTTTATTACGGCTACCCCGAAGGCCGTCATGGAGAGGTGTATTTAACCGACGGCACTTATTTAAATATCAGAACCTTTGCCCTGCCCTATGCCGATTACCGGGGCGCGTTTCGCGACAACCCTTTTATGCTGGAAGCAAAACAAGAGCCGCTCCCGGGACCTTCTACGGGAAATTATATTCCGGAGGCAGTTGCGGCTTTTACGGACATTGCCAAAAACGGAGAGCTTATTTTTTCGCGCGGTCCCGATGATGTAATAAATCATATACGCCGCGTGCTTCTTAACGAAAAAGGCAAATCGCTGGACATTGTAATTTGTCTTGACACCACCAACAGCATGAAAAAATATATCGATCCCGTACGCAATGAGTTAATTCCCGTATTGGAAGAGCTTCTTGGCGGATTTTCTTCTTTTAGAATTGGCATGGTTTTATTCAAAGATTACTATGACGAATACCTTACAAGGGTGATCCCTTTTACAACAGATTTTACACGGTTTCAGCGGGATCTAAACGCCATTCGTGTAAGAGGCGGAGGAGATATTCCCGAAGCAGTATACGAAGCATTATACGACGGAGCTGTCAGGTTTACATGGGAAGCAGAATCTCGTATTATAATATTGATAGGAGACGCGCCGCCCCACCCAAGACCAAGGGGAAGGATTACCAAAGAGATGGCGGAAAACGCGGCAAATGAAAGAAACATACAAGTTAACGCGATGATTTTACCGCAATAGTTGTGTCGTCTATATAAAGGGAGAATAACATGAATATATTAACAGCTATCATCTTGGGCGCAGTACAGGGTTTAACAGAATTTCTGCCTGTCAGTTCCAGCGGACATCTGGTACTTTTGGAAAAAATATTTAAAGTAAATGCGCCGGGAGTTTTTTTTGATACCATGCTCCACCTTGGAACATTAACTGCCGTTATTACAGTTTTATGGAAAGATATTTGGAGTATCTTGCGAAAAATAATTCAGCCTCTTACATTGTATTTAATTATTGGCACTATTCCCGCCGTTATTGCCGCGCTTACCTTTGGCAATATTATAGAGAACGCTTTTGATACCGGAAAATATTTAGGGTTTTGTTTTTTAATTACTTCCGTTATATTAGTAACAGCCGAACAGCTTGCAAAACGCAAATCCGATACATTAAAAAACGCGCAAACCATAAACTGGCTTGATGCCCTTGTTACCGGTATTATGCAGGCAATCGCCCTTGCACCCGGCATTTCCCGTTCCGGCGCGACAATTTCCGGCGCTCTTTTCCGCAAAATCGACCGAGATTTTGCCGCGCGTTTTTCTTTTTTATTGTCCATTCCCGCAATTTTGGGCGCTGTAGTTTTCCAAACCAAAGATTTAATAAAAGGCACAGAAACACAAGCCGCAGAAAGTATTGGTATAGCCGCAGTAATTGCAGGAACATTAACCGCCGCCATTGTAGGATTCTTTGCCGTAAAATTTATGTTAAAAATTATCAAGGAAAAAAATCTTTACGGTTTTGCAATCTACACAGGAGTTTTGGGCTTACTGATTATTGTAGACCAGTTTGTTACAGGATTTGTTTTTTTATAGGGGTTAATATTATATTATCGTCTTCCTTTTCTCAGGGGCGTAACAACCGAAAGCCATTGTCGTATTCCCGCCAGTGCGGTTCGCCGCTGGCCCGAAACGCAGAACGGAGGCTATCCCCGCCGGAGAACCAACTCCCGCCGCGAAGCACGCGGAGGGTGCCAGCGGGGCTACCCGCAGGGTCTTCATTCTCGCCAGCTTCAGGTTCTGTACTTGTTTTAAAACTAGTATTGTAATATCCAAACCAGTTCCAACACCACTCATACACATTTCCGTGCATGTCATATAAGCCATAATTGTTTGCAGGGTAACTTCCTACATCTGTCGTTCGAGCAAGATAGATTCCTGTTGAATCATTGTAGTGTCCGGGAGGTCTTCTTGTAACATCGTATGGATAAGTTCCGTTAAAATTTGCCATTCCGCTTATCACCTTTGTACCATCCCCTATCCCAAAAGGTTTGGTGTTTACTTCTCTCGCTTTATTCGGATAATCTCCTCTAGCGGCATATTCCCATTGTGCCTCGGTTGGTAATCTATATCCGGTAGAACCTGCTACAACTTGAACGGCATCCCAATTAGCATCATTATTTCCAGTAGGTATTGTTCCCCAGACAGCAGGATTGGTACTGTCATAATGCGGTATATAATACGCAGGACTTAAACCCTCCGCCATACTAAGCCTGTTGCAAAACACTATCGCATGATACCAATTTACAGACTCCACAGGCCGGCTGTCTCCCTTAAAGTAACTGGGATTAGAGCCGTTCATTACAGCCTTATACTGAGCCTGTGTTACTTGGTATACTCCCATGTAATATCCTTTTGTTAGCGTTACTGAATGTTGGGTTTCATAGCCTAAACGATTAGGCTCAGTAATAGTACGATTTGCACCGTTGGGACTGCCCATTATAAATGTACCAGCGGGTATCCATGTCATTTTGATTACTGTATCAAGTCTGGGATTGCCTCTGGTTAATCTGCATTTTGCGCAAATCTCTATGCTTTCTTTGGGCACTCGATTAGTTAAAACCCACACCCATTTATGATTACATTCACCCTCAACCTTTTCCCCCTTCTCCGGAAAAAACAGATTAATACAGCCGCCAACAGCCAGTAAAACTATCAACGCAAAACCAACAAATATTCTCTTTTTCATATACTTATCCTTAAAATAAAATTCTAAATTGCATCACACGGGGACACAGAGTTGTTAGCTGTCTTTCCTTTGTGCCTGCGTATCATTTGGATACGATGTCTCCGATCGTATTATTTTACCACTTTTGGGGTTTTTGGCAAGCTTAGAGGTTAGAGGTTGGATGTTAGAATTGGAAATTTATGATATAATTTAACAATGAAACCAATTAGCAGGATACCGGAGCTAATCAAAGAGTGGCGAGCTTTACAGCCTCTTAATGAAAAAATGGAACGGGATATAAATCAGCAATTTATGGTTGATTTTAACTACAATTCCAATCATATAGAAGGTAATACTCTTACTTATGGACAGACAAAACTGCTGCTACTTTTTGGCGATGTTATGGGCAATGCAAGAATGCAGGATTACGAAGAAATGAAAGCGCATAATGTTGGTCTGGAATGGATGAAATCCCTGGCAAAAGATAAAGATAAATTATTGTCAGAGGTTTTTATTCGCGAGTTAAATAAAATCATTCTGGTTCGCGATTTTTATAAAACAAGCCGTGATAGGGATTATCGGTACAAAATAAATGTTGGTACTTATAAAACACGCCCCAATTCGGTAATTACACCCTCTGGCGAAGTATTTAACTATGCCTCGCCGGAGGAAACCCCGTCTTTAATGAACGATTTGATTCAATGGTATCGTAAAGAAGAAAAACGGGAAAAACTCAAAATAGAAGAACTTGCCGCGATGTTTCATTATCGTTATATCCGTATTCATCCATTCGAAGACGGTAATGGGCGAATTGCCCGGCTTATCGTTAATTACATCCTTTTGCGTCATGATTATCCGATGATTGTTGTCCGTACCGATGATCGCGATAAATACCTTGAAACCCTGCACAAATGCGATCTGCGTACAGGTCAAATCCCTTCCGATGGGGCGATTGCCGCTTTGGAACAAGTAGAGCCATTGACTGACTACATAGCAGCTATTCTGGAAAAAAAACTGGAAACGCTTATTAAATTCGTAAAAGGCGAAATTTCTGACTTTGCTGAGACAAAAGATACTGCAATAAATACAGGTTCAGATGTCAGTGTAAATGTCAGTGTAAATGTCAGTGTAAAACACAGGATAATAGAGATACTCATGCAGAAGTCCGACATTACCGTTAAAGAAATGGCTAAAATGCTGTCTGTTTCGGAAAGAACGATTCATCGAAACATTGATATTCTTAAAACAGAAAACCTGATTGAACGCATTGGTTCAGATAAAACCGGGCACTGGAAAGTAAAAAGTTAAAACCTTGCTCCCAGCCCAACCCTTGGTCTAAGGCATCCGGGATTTTTATCTAATATAAAAATGTAAGAATAATTTATGCCGACTTCCATGTAAAAATGTTTTAATGGCAGCCATTGTAAAGCTAAACCTGCGTTTGCAAAAATTGCAAGCTCGTTTAGCGGATTTTTTATTTCGTCTCCAGTATTTAAACCGCCTTCTACAGGAATAACCAAACCCATGCCAAGGCGGATTACAAACGCCATCTTTTGATTCATAAACTTATTTTGTAAAAGTAAATTATTTTCTATTAAAAGTGATTTAAGAGAATTTTCCGCTTCGCTGTTTGCAAGGGATTCAAAACTATACCAGGAAAACGACACTTCCAGACCGGCATTAAAAGAACTGCTTGCAGTGGAAATCATTGCAAGATGTAAAGCCGCACTATCAAGATGAAAAACAGGTTCGGAAATCTGCGGAGCAAAGTATCCGTGTATGTGCGCAAGCGGAGTCCACGAAACACCCAAATACCAATCAAGTGTGCCGCTTTTGTCTCCTGCTTCAGAAATATTTTCTGTATCTGTTTGCCTTTCCCTTCTTGAACCGACAACGGATAAATATCCAATACTTGCTTCTAGTCCGCCGGGATTCCTAACCTCGATTAAATAAAAACCCTGTGCCAGTTGGTTACGGTTAAATGTAAGCATTGCTCCAGTGCCATCCTGTAGTATCTCTGTTTTTGATGGGGTAATTACCTGGCTGCTGCCAAGCAGGCGCAGAAAAAACTCAGCTTCCGGAATAATATTACTGCCTTTAATTTCTATTGTATTTTCCCTATCGCCGGTAATAGACTCGGGTAAAAAACCGGTAAGCTCGGGGGCTAATGCAGACAGTATATCGAATGTTCTCCATTCTGTTGGCTGTCCGGGACGATTAAGATAATCGTAGGGAATTACACGGTAACGATAGCTGCCCGGCGAAAGGGAAACTTCTATAAATTGTTCTGTCGTAAAATCCTGTACTATTCTTCTGAATTGCCCGTTTTCGCTTCTTTCTATTACAATTTCGTAACGCATTACTCCTTCGCCGGGTGTCCATGTAAATCGTTGAACAAATCTGGGATTTAATTCCAGAAAAAATCCTCCTGTCTGTGATCCTTCCTGCGCCCATAATATATTTGTAAAAATAAAAAATGTCGCAAGCAAAAATAATTTTAATCGATAAACAACTTTAATTGCCATATAGATTCCCCGTATCGATTAATTGCACAGGCCCGGGAACAGGAATATCTATAATAAAGGAATTTTCTCCAACCTGTCCACGCTGTTCTATTACACCGTCCGGATTCCTGGTAACAGCTTCTATTTGCCAGACAATTGTTCCGCGTTCCAGAATGGCAAAATTGGTAAGTGTCCAATTAAGCCGATTTTCCAAATTAGATCTTGTAATTTGCCTGCGCCCGGCAGTTGTTTCGTGCAGAAGCGTAATAATATAACCATTGGCTCCCGGCACTGCCGACCAGCTAAAGACAATACCTGTTTGCGCAGCAAGCTGCTGTGTGCCAAAACGAGAACCTCTTGCCGGCTGCATATTTTGCGGCGACGCTAAAAGTGGAATCGGCTGCACCCTAAGTTGTCTTACAGAAGCAGCGTTAATATTATTGCCATCTGCGGCTTCCGCCTCGATTGTCCAATACCAGAGTCCTTCTTCCAGACGATCTACCCTTATTGTTTGTGGAGGATTAACAATCTCCATAAACGGAGTTCCCTGTAATGGATTTGAATTACGGGAAAGTACAAACCTTGATCTTCTTACTTCCCCGTTGGAACTCCATGAAAAAACAGTCTGTTCCCTAAGCGCTGTAAGTCCCGGCAAAGAAGCTTCATGGGCGGGAGATCCCAGCAAAATAGAAACAGGCTCCCGGCGTATCTGCGGCGTCTCCGTCACCCGTTCCTGCGCAATTACAGCGGGGGCTGCCTCCGGCGGATCTTCGCGGTGTGCAATAAAAGATCTAACTCCAGATATGGGAGATATATTTCCTTCTCGATCTATAAAAAACACAGACCAGTAATAAAGACCGGGGTTAAGAAGCTGTTCGTTTTTTCCATATACATAATAATTATTTCGCACTGTTTCGTTAACAACCGGGTTTTGCATATTTTGATCTGCACTAATTCTGATTGTATAAGTATTTGCCTCTGTCGATTTATCCCATGAAAAAAACAAATCGTTCCGGTTTGGCGAAATATTTAGAATATCTTCTGCCGCAGGCAGTTTAAGTACAGGGGCTTGCAGCGCGGCGGTTTGTTCAAGGCGAAAAATCGCGGTGGAAGAAACCCCTGCAGTACCTTCGAAGCTTGATGTAAAAATTGGACGCACCCGCCAATACCAAACTCCCTGTCCAATATTTGCATCATCTGTAAAAGATGTTCCCCAAACCTGTCTTTCTATTTGCATACTAGAAAAATCCGGCGAACTTGCTGCCTGAAAAAGATACGAAGATGCGCCCTCGATTTCTGTCCACTGGAAAAGCACCTGCGGCGGCTGTGTAGAATAACGGAACAGACTGTTCATTGCAGGGTTAATAAGTGAAGGTCCAACAGCTTCTGTAACCGTAAAGCGTCCGGAATTAAGAACTGTGTTTTCGAATACCAGCCGCCAATGCCAAAGCCCTGTATCCAGCGCTACTCCTGCATTGTCAAAAGCGGCGGCATTGTAAACAAAAGAATTAAAACCGCGTTCCCGTGCAATTTGCAAATAAACAACTTCGTCACGCTCCAAGTTAATTCTGTTCCAGCTAAAGGCAATCTCCAGCTTCTCCTGCCCGGCTTTTAAATAATTTGCATTTGGTTTTGGGCGAATAACTGCCGCAGCCGGCTCCTGCCTTTCCACTCCTTCTGTATTCAGCGATAATAATGTGCCGGCTTCTGCTTCGCGGTTTTCGCCATGCTCGGTTGTAAGAACAGCTCTTCCTTCGCTTACCTGCAATGTCATACCTTCATCGCCGGCGGCGGCACTTAACACAGTTCCGGGAGCGGCATCTATGGTTCTGCCTTCTATTACAAGACTTATATTTCCACCTTCTGCACCGGTATTAAGATTGATACTTCCCGATGCAAGTTCTATCTGCGGATTCCCATCCTTTAGCTGAATACGAATTAAAGTGTTTTCTGTTAATTCGATTTCGTTATCTGTAAACACAAGTACTGCGCTTGAATTTTCCGGAACACGGATTAAGTCTCCGTCGTAAACAGGCGACTGAGTAAACAGTCTGTCCCAAAGCACACGGTTTCCCATTCTGCGCTGAACAGAATTAATTTTTATTACAACAACTCCAACAGGATCGCTCTGAGAACCAAGACTTTGAAACAAACTTTTGTAAAAAAGATAAAAGCCGCCGGCTGCTATCGAAAGGCAGACTAACACCGCCAAAATATCGTAAAGCGGACTGGGTTTTCTGTATTCTGTAGCTCGTGGAATAACGCGAGTTGCCGCGCTTGAACTCATTTTGCTTTCTCCTGCTTAGGCGGCTCGATTCCCAGAATCTTTCTTACTTCTGCAAGTGTTCGCGGTCCTTTGGGGTTGCTTTTTAAATTAATTACCGCAAAAACACGCACAGGTTTTTCTTTTCCTTTTACAGAAACAGAGGGCATTTCTTCCACAATAAGATGATCTTTAACAAGTTTCCATGTATCTTCGCTTATTAATATATCTGCCCCAAATTCCTTGGTTAAAGATTCTACCCTTGATGCAAGGTTTACAGGATCGCCTATTACTGTGTACTCCATTCGCAGATCGGATCCTACCTGTCCCGCAGTTACAATCCCTGTATTAATTCCGCAGCCAATGGTGATAGAAGGATCCGATTTGTCTCCGGGTATTCGCTGGCGATTCATTTTTACTACCGCTGCCCGCATTAACAATGCCGCTCTAATACAGTTGTAAGCATCCTGTCTGGGGCTGCCGGATGTGTAAGCTGTCCCCCAATGCGCCATTACTGCGTCTCCAATAAATTTGTCTACAACTCCGCCGGTTTTTTCTACACATTCAACCATGCTGGTAAGATAATTGTTAAGCCAAAAAACAACTTTGTCGGAAGCTGCCTTTCCAAACTCGTTGGTAATAGCTTCTGTTTTAGAAGTAAATCCGCGAATGTCCGAAAAGAAAATTGTTGCGTGTTTTGGCAAGCCGCCCGGCTTTAGCTGTCCGCGCATTGCCTGTATTGCAAGATCGCGGTTAGTAAACTTGCCAAAAATACCAAGCGCAGAGCTCATTTTTTTAAAACTTGCGGTTAAAACGCCAATTTCATCGGTGTTTTTAAAATGCAAATTAACTTCGAATGCGCCGCCTTCGATTGCCCGTGCAGATGCGGACAATTTTTTAAGCGGTATAGAAATACTTTTTGCAAAAAACCAGATTACTATTATAGATAAACTTAAAACTATCGCGGTAAGATAGATATTTCGTCTGGTAGTTTCCATTAGTCCTTCAAAAACTTTGTCGTATTCGATACTTGTTATAACGGCTGCCGCGCCTATGTCCAGTTTGGTAAATGCGCCAAAATGCCGTTTACCTTCATCGTCTGCAAATACGGTTTGCATTATCGGCTGTGGGGATGAACGCATGGTGCGTATAAAGGTATCTTTGGAAATATTTGCGCCTGCGCGTACCATATCAAAATCGGCATGTATTAAAATATCATCTTCGCCGTTAACCAGATATGTCCGGTTTAATCCATAACAAATTGTATCGCTTAGGGCTTCCGAAGAAAAAAGGGCAACTGCGCCGGCACCTTCCTGCCAGGGGAAAACCAAAACCATCATTGGTATACCAAAATCTGCAGAAACATTAAAAAGCATGGTTTGTCCCTGATTGCCCCGCTGTAAAAATTCCGTCTGACTTTCCAGCCATCTTTCTGCCTGCGAATGTTCTATTTCGCGGTTAAGAAAAAAACGGTTATTGGTAAAAGAGCGGGTTTGCTGTCCGATACTTGTGTAAACGATAGCTGCAATTAATGGATTTTCTTCGAAAAAAATTCCTGCAGTTTGATTTTGCTGTAAATTGCTGCCTCCAAAGGAATGAAGTGTTCGTAAAAATAATCTGGAAGCGGAACGCACTGTGGTAAAATTTTGTTCTACCAGTGTTGCCGCCCGCTGGTTTACCTCGAAGTTATTTTCCTCTGCGGTTATCTGCAAATCCTGACTTACCAGCCAGGACACGAGAAATGTTATAGACCCAAGGGATAAAAGCACCAAAATACTGATTATGGTTACCAGCTTTGTACGGATAGAAAACCGTACCCGCAGGGCTTTATCTCTTTTTTCTTTGAACTTTTTCTTCTTTTTTTGTTCATAAACGGCAACTGCCATTTGTGCTTCGATGTTATCCATTTGTATTAATTATAGTATTATATGGGGATTTTATCAATTAGAAAGGGGGCTATGTTTTTATTATACCACAAAATCCCAAAACCTGTTTTGCAAAAGACCTCGCACGGAGACGCGGAGGGGGCTACGAAAGGCGCTTGATAATATTCTTTGCTAAATTTTCTTCTATATCTGCATGGCGTGGAACTTGCTCCACTATCCCTGTTTTTGGATTTACATAAATATCATGCTTTCTTCCATGTCTGACAAAAACAGCGCCTCGTTTGTGTATCAATTTAAGAAGCAATTTTCGCTTCATGCAGAAATCCTAAGCACACCTGTTTTTTCGATTCTTGTTTTTATTCTTTTTTCTTCTTCTAGAATATTCTCGTAAAGATCTAAGAGCATTTCTTCTAACTCTTTTATATCTTTCCCTTGTGTCCACTGTTCGGGATACTTATGAAGATACCCTACCAACCAGCCATCCTCACCCTCCCAATAGGTATACAGCAATTCATTCATTCCATAACCCCCTGTTGCCATATTTTTATTATACCACAAAATCCCAAAACAGCAAACCTGTTTCCGCGTGCCTGGCACCGGGGCAATTAGATAGGGAGAAAATACTGCTTGCCTCATACTCTTTTTTGTGATATATTTACTTATGACCATAACACAAACTGTTGAAATAACAGACAGCCGATGGTTGAACATTAAAGTTCCCCGCGAAATACCGACAGGTAGAACCATTCTTACTTTTACACCAGTTCGTGAAGCTGAGGCACCTGAAACCTCTCCTTCGCATCCTTGTCCAATTTGTGCCAGCAAAATTGATCCTGAAACCGGAAATCCGCGCTTTGATGCTGAGACCGTTGCCTCTATTGAAGAAGGGCGCGCCATGATGCGTGGTGAAATCCCTGCAAAAAGATTTAACTCTTTTGAAGAAATGTGGGAAGGTCTCACGCAGGAAGACGAATAATCCATGCTTGAACCTATTTATACAACGCGCTTCAAAAAGCAATTTAAGCTCATGGAAAAACGCGGTATGGATATTCTCAAACTTGGCGACATTATGAAAAAAATTATAAACGAGGAACCATTGCCGTCAAGTTGCTGCAACCACCCGCTTTACGGAGAATGGAAAGGCGCTTTCGACTGCCATATACAGGGTGATTGGATTCTTATATATGAACCAGACATAAAGGCGCGTACCGTTACATTCCATCGTACCGGAACTCATTCTGATTTGTTTTAAATATCCCCAAAACCGCAAACCTGTTTCTGCGTACCGTTACAAACTACGGCATAACCGGATTCTGCACGCTTTCGGGTATACCCCACAGTGTGGGTAAAACGCCGCCTACGCCAAGATTACCAACGATATTCCAAACAGCAGGATCCCAGCCGGCAAACACAGTAGAAAGCGCTGTGCCCTGCATTGCGTCTGCGCCGTGTATGCCATTTGCATCGGGTGTAGCGGTAATACCGGTTGGCACTGTCATATTGCTGCGTGCGCGGTTGTTGGAAATAGTGCCGTTGTAGATTCCTGTCAATCTTCCGAATGTAGCTTCTGCGCCTGTCGTTCTTATCAACGCTAGGTTCAAGGCAACGCTATTTTGTACCGAGCCGTCGTTAGCTCCCACCGCACCGCCGACATCACTGGTGCCGCTGACTGTACCTGTGGAGTAGCAGTTTTCTACAATAGAATTTACGCCGTCGTTATGCCCCACTATGCCACCAATGATGGAATCTGTACCGGTAACATCACCGGTAGCATAGCTATTTTTTACCGTCCTTGTGCTTGCCCCCACCACGCCGCCTACTTTTCTTTCACCGCTAACATTGCCGGTAGCAAAGCAGTTTTCTACTATACCTATGTTTGCCCCCACTATGCCACCTACATTGTTAACACCACTAACAGCGCTTGTGGCATAACTGTTTCGCACAACAGGAGCAGGAGTTGTATCCCTATTCCATCCAACTATACCACCAACAGAGTCGGCGTTACTGGTAACTTCTCCGATAACATAACAGTCTTCCACTAAACCTTGGTTTTGACCTGCAATGCCGCCTACATCGTTACCTGTACCTACCAATCTGCCTGAGTAGTAAGAATTTTTTATTGTACCGGCTCCCTGATTTCTCCCAGCAATACCGCCTGATGCCCCACCTACCCTGAAAAAGCTGCTTTCATCAGTAGTAACATAACAATTAATTATCGTGCCACCACTATCTCCCGCAATACCGCCAATCCAGGAACCAGAAGTGGTATTGGGTATCCTGAAATCAACTAGACCAAGGTCTTTAACTTCGCCGCCTTCGCCTAAATTAGCCATAAACCCATGATTGGTACCAGTCAATACATTAAACCTTATACCGGTTATGGTGTGGTTATTACCATCAAAAGAGCCGGTAAAGGTATTATTAACACTTCCAACCTTAGCAATCGGTGTCCAGTTATTTTCGGTCGCTGACGGTTCAGGCAAAGTGATGCTCTCCATCAACTTGTAATGCGCGGTGAGTGTCCAGTTTTCATAACCTGCAGGCGGCGGGGTTTCGCTTCCTCTGCCGACCATGCGCAACTGCGCTTCGGTGTGGATAAGGAAGGGCGCTTCCGCCGATCCTTGATTAACAATTACAAGTTGACGCTGCTCCGGCGGTCCGTCAGTCAATCTGTAAACAACACCCCTGTCAACCTGGTCTGCGTGAAAGTAGTTCGCGATTGCCGCGCTTGCGCCGTCTTGAACAATTACGCCGCTTGCAGTTGCAGTCTGCACCCAGACTTCCATGCCGGGTGCAGGAGCAGGCGCGCCATTGTCGCCTGTGCCAATAGTAATAAAACAGTTGTTCATAAGATGAACATTACTTGAATTAACTTCTCTTGTGTTTCCAAATATCTTTGCGGTACCGCCCACGATGAAGGTTCCATTGCCAACATTCACACCGCCGCCGCTTGTCGTTGAAGTATTTCCGCTAATTTCGCCGCCGCTCATAAT